>JAQGIJ010000002.1 GCA_028291285.1 Phenylobacterium sp.
GCGAGACCGACGGGCCGGGCCTGCTGCAGCAGATGCTGGACTTCGCCGAGGCGGGCTTCGCGGGGCCGTAGGGGCGGACCGCCAACCTCCGCTCTTCCCCGCGGTGGCGGGCTCAGAACCCGTCTTGGGCGATGACCGCGGTGACCGCCGCCTTGCGGAAATTCACCCCGCGGTAGCGGGTCTCGCCGCCCCGGTCCTCACCGCCGGTGAGTTGCAGGAACTCCGCCCAGCGGTCCTCCGGCAGCAGCATGACGAGGTCCTCGGTACGGCCGCCGTAGGCGTCGATCTCGCGGTCCGCCTCCTCACGGATGTCGCGGACGCCGGCCTTGGCGGGATCATGGGTGTCGAGGTGTGAGGGCCGAGGGGGCTGCATGCCGGAGCAACCCGGAGCCTCGTCGGCGGTTCCCGGCCCGCCGCGAAGACGGGCCGGTTCCTGCAGCCTAGTCCGTGCAACGCATCCAGCGGTGGCCCTGCATGTACATGTCGCGCCGCGGATCGTAGCCGTGATAGCGGCCCATGCAGTTGTGCACGTGGCCGTACCAGTTGGTCCGGTGGTGGCGCCAGTAGGCGACCCGGCCCGGCGGTCCGGGCGGGGGCGCGCCCCAGGCCCGATCCCAGTGGCCGTAGCGCTCGACGACCACCGGCTGGGCCACCGCGGCGCCGGCGGCGCCGACAAGTAGGGCGGCCGCCAGGCCGGCGCTCACAAGCTTCTTCATGGCATGTCTCCTCATGAATGTCCCGGTCGCGAAACGGGGCTTCGGGGGTTTTGGTTCAGCCGTATCTGTCGAGTCTTCGACGCTCAGGCCGCCAGTCCCCAGGCGAACTTCAGGTCCTCGACGAACAGGGCGTAGGCCTTCGCCTTGGCCTCCGCGTCGGGCACGCGCAGCAGGTAGGAGGGGTGATAGGTCACCACGCCCTGGGCCTGGTCGGGCAGTTGGATGGCGTGCTGGCGCATCTTGCCGATAGGCATCGGCTTGCCGAACACCGCGACCGCCGCCGTCGCGCCCAGCGCCACGATCACCCGCGGCCGCACGATCCGGCGCTCGCCGTCCAGCCACCAGCGGCAGGCGGTGACCTCGCCCGCGTCGGGGGTCTTGTGCAGCCGGCGCTTGCCGCGCAGCTCGTGCTTGAAGTGCTTCACCGCATTGGTGACGTAGGTCTCGGTCCGCGGGACGCCGGCGGCCGCCAGCGCCTTGTCCAGCACCTGGCCGGCGGGGCCGACGAAGGGGCGCCCCGCCAGGTCTTCCTGGTCGCCCGGCTGCTCGCCCACGAACATCAGCCGCGCCGACCTCGGCCCCTCTCCCGGCACCCCCTGGGTGGCGTCGCGCCACAGGTCGCAGCGGCGGCAGACCTGCACGCCGGCGGCGATCTCCTCCAGCGTCGTCGGCGCCTGGCCGTCGTAGGGCGCATCGCGGCTGGCCCGCTGGGCGGCGCGGACGATCCTGCGGCTGGGTTCCGTCGGGGCCTGGCGGACCATCTCTTCGACCTGCGCCTCCGCGCGAGCGATCAACTCGGGAATGAGCCGGGCTTCCGGCAGGTTCCGCCAGTAGCGCCGGGGCATTTCCCGCCGCATCATCTGCGGGTTGAGCCGCGCCGGGTTGAAGATCGCCGCGTAATAGGTGCGCCAGTAGTCCTCCAGCGCGTCGGCGGCCGGCGCATCGGCGGGGTCGGCGCCGGACGTGAATCCGAGCGCCCGGGTGTCCCAATGGACGCAGACGTCCGGCGTCAGGATCGAGAAGCGCATGTTGGCGAACCGCCGGGCGAAGAAGGGCGCGGTGAGCTCGGCCACCCGGTGGGCCGGCTCGAACCAGGCGACGAAGGCCTCGCCGCCATGGCCGTCCTCGATCCGCCGGAAGCGCACGAAGGCCTTCATCTTGTGCGCCGCCTGGTCGACTTGGCGGGCGAAGCCGCGAGCCTTGGCCACGTCCGGATCGCTGGCGATCCGCAGCAGCTGCGGCTCAGCCTCCATCCGCCGCAGCAGCCGGTAGAGCAGGTCGAAACGCTCGTCGGACCGGTGCAGCACCACCGCTTCCGCCAGCTCCAGGAACTCGCGCGGGACGCTGAAGCCCGTCGCCCCGGGCGGTGGCGGCGTTGAGGTGCAGGGCGCCGGCGCAAGCGGCCGCGAGTCCTGCGCCGCACCCCCGTCCCGCTTCCCGCCATCCGGCGGGGAAGCAAACAGATCGCCCTCCACAGTCCAGAGCACCTCTTGCGCCCCGACGCGACGCGCCCGCAGGTCCCGCGCCGCCTCCCGCCAGCCCTCGAAGTCCGTTTCGGACGCGAGCCGCACCACCTGCATCAGAAGAGGCTCAGCTGTTCGGGTTCGGGCGCCAGGCGAGCGCGCAGGTCGGCCCGGTCGGTGAGCGCGCCCGGCCTCCAATCGGCGGTGACGATGAAGGGCTTCAGCTTCTCCAGGCCGCGGGCCAGGCGCTTGACGTCCTCCAGCCGCACCGCCTTCAGCCGCCGGACCTCCAGCAGACGGTCGACCACCTTGACCCCCAGGCCGGGCACCCGCAGCAGCCGCTCGCGCTCGGCGGTGTTGAGATCCACCGGAAAGTCGCCGCGATTCCTCAGCGCCCAGGCGAGCTTGGGGTCGATCGCGAGGTCCAGGTCCTCCGTCTCGCCGACGATCTCCGCCCGCTCGAAGCCGTAGAACCGCATCAGCCAGTCGGCCTGGTAGAGACGGTGCTCGCGCATCAGCGGCGGCCGCGCCACCGGCAGGCGTGCGGTGGAGTCCGGGATCGGCGAGAAGCCGGAGTAGTAGACCCGCCGCAGCCGGTAGGCGCCGTAGAGGCTCTCGCTGCGCTTCAGGATCTCCCCGTCGCAGGCGGCGTCGGCGCCGACGATCATCTGGGTGGACTGGCCGGCGGCGGCGAACTTCGCAGGCCGCGTCTTGCGCGCCGGCTCCTTCGCCGCCTCCTCCGCCAGGCGGACCGCGCCCATCGCCTTCTTGATCCCGGCGGGGTCCTTCTCCGGCGCCAGTCGGGCCAGGCTCTCGTCCTTCGGCAGTTCGATGTTGATGGACAGCCGGTCGGCGTAAAGCCCCGCCTCGTTGACCAGCGCGGGCGAGGCCTCGGGGATCACCTTGAGGTGGATGTAGCCGCGGAAGTCGTGGGCCTCGCGCAAGGTCCGCGCCACCCGCACCAGCGCCTCCATGGTGTAGTCGGCGCTCTGGATGATGCCCGAGGAGAGGAACAGTCCCTCGATATAGTTGCGCTTGTAGAACCCCAGGGTGAGGTCGACGACCTCCTCCACCGAGAAGCGCGCCCGGGGCGTGTTCGACGAGACGCGGTTCACGCAATAGGCGCAGTCGTAGACGCAGAAGTTGGTCAGCAGGATCTTCAACAGGCTGATGCAGCGACCGTCCGGCGCGTAGGCGTGGCAAATCCCCATGCCCTCGGTGGACCCCACCCCCCGCCCGCCAAGCGAATCCCGCTTGCCGGCGCCGGAGGAGGCGCAGGACGCGTCGTACTTCGCCGCGTCGGACAGGATGGCGAGCTTGCGCTTGAGGTTCAGAACCGTCATCACCGAGTTCTAGAGTTCTTCTTTTGTTCCGTCCACCACCCGAGGGTTGACGCAGAGGAGGGCTTCGCGCCACGGGAGGTCAAACGCCCGTTTCATGGCTCCTGCCGGTCTGTTACTGCTCGTGGACGAGGCCCTGGGAGGGAGCCGCCGGCAGCCGCGGCGGTCGCTTGAGTTTTGGACGCCAAACCAGATCGCCCGATCGACGCCGCAGACGAGCCCGGCGCCGGCGATGACCTCGCCGCGCGCGAGGCGGCCTACGAGCAGTTCGTCTGGGACAACCTGAAGCGCAACTACCTGGGCAACTACCTGCACGGCATGCTGGGCATGACCGGCTTTCGGCTGTTCAACGCCCCCACCTTCCTGCCCGCCTATCTGCACGCCCTCTCCGGCTCCAACAGCGTGGTCGGACTGGCGCTGGCCCTGCAGCAGGTCGGCGGAATCGTCTCCCCGATCTTCGGCGCGACCCGTGTGGAGCACCGCACCAAGGTGCTGCCGACGGCCGTCTGGGTGGGCGGGGTGGCGCGCCTGGCGGTCCTGGCGATCGCCCTGGCCGGCTGGTTCCTGAAGGGGTCGCTGCAGATCCAGGCGATCCTCGCCAGCATGCTGGTCTTCGGCCTCTTCATGGGCGCCCAGCGGGTGGTCTTCAGCACCCTGCTGGCCAAGGTCATCCCGATCAGCCGGCGCGGGCGGCTGCAGGCCTGGCGCAACGCCACCGGCGGGCTGGTGGCCGCCGTCCTGGCCTATCTGGCCGGCCGCTACCTGATCGGGACCAACCTTTTCGGCAACGGCTATTCGACGACCTTCGTCCTCACCTTCCTGCTGACCTCCATGGGCCTGTGGGCCATGCAGCTCCTGGTCAACGAGCCGGAGCCGCCCACCACCCGCGCCCAGAGCCGCTTCCGCGACCGGATCCGGGAGTTCCCGCGCCTCCTGGCGGAGGACCGCGCCTACACCGGGTTCCTGATCGTGCAGATGTTGGCGACCTCGGCCCGTGTCGCCACGCCCTTCTACATCCTCTACGTCTCGGACCACCTGGCCATGACCGGCAAGATGCTCGGGCTGCTCTCCTTCGCCTTCCTCGGCGCCGACACCCTCTCCAACCTCGTGTGGGGCTATCTCGGCGACAAGACGGGCTTTCGGCTGGTGCTGCTCCTGTCGATCGTCACCTGGGCGGCGGCGACCGTGCTGCTGATGGACGCGCACATGCCCTGGGCCATCTTCCTGGCCTTCTTCGGCCTGGGCGTGGCGCAGTCGGGCTACCTCATGGCCTCCCAGACCATGGTCCTGGAGTTCGGCGGCCGCGACGACCTGCCGATGCGCATCGCGCTCTCCGCCACGGCCGAGAACATCATGGCCACGCTGGGCCCGCTGGTGGGCGGCGGCCTGGCCGACCTGTTCGGCTACGACGTCGTCTTCGGCGTCTCGCTCGGCGTGCTGGTGGCCGCCTTCGCCCTGCTTCTGGTGGCGGTGAAGGAGCCGCGGACCGCGCGCCTCGCCGCGCTCTGAAGCCCCCTCAGGCCGCCTTGCGCGGGGCGGCGGAGAGGCGGGCGCGGGCGATCTCCGCGGCGACGTCCTGCGGCGGGCGCTTCTCGCGAACGGCGTGGTCGAGCACCTCCTCCAGCGTCTGCATCAGCCGGTCGAGCTTGGCCGCCACCCAGGCCGGGTCGAAGGCCTCGCCGCGGGCGATGGCGCGGATCTCGCCGGCCACGTTGATGATGCCGCCGCCGTTGATCACGTAGTCGGGCGCGTAGAGCACGCCGCGCTGCAACAGGGCCTCGCCGACGGCTGGGTCCGCCAGCTGGTTGTTGGCGGCGCCGGCGACGATGCGGGCGGTCAGCCTCGGCAAGGTCTCCGGGTTGATCGCGCCGCCCAGGGCGCAGGGGGCGAACACGTCCGTCTCGACATCGAAGATCTCCGCGGGCGGCACGACGCGGGCGCCGGTCCGCGCTGCGAGCGCCTGGACCGCCTGGGCGTTGACGTCGGCGAGCGTCAGCTGCGCGCCGGCCGCATGCAGCTTCTCGGCCAGGTGCGCGCCGACCTGGCCCGTCCCCTGGATCGCCACCCGCACGCCGTCCAGCTCGCGGCCGAGCGCGCGGCGCACGCAGAGCCGGATCCCGCGGAACACGCCTTCGGCGGTGACCGGGCTGGGATCGCCGGAAGCGCCGGCATGCCCCTCGAGACCCGCCACAAAGGTCGTGCGGCGGCGCGCGTGCGCCAGGTCGCCCGGCGAGACGCCCACGTCCTCCGCCGTCCAGTAGCGGCCGCCCAGCGACTCCACCGCCTCGCCGAACGCCTCGAACAGGCCCGGCGTCTTCTGGCTGCGCGCATCGCCGATGATCACCGCCTTGCCGCCGCCCAGCTCCAGGTCGGCCATGGCGTTCTTGTAGGACATGGCGCGCGAGAGCCTCAGCGCGTCCTCCAGCGCCGCCTGGTCCGAAACATAGGGCCACATTCGGCAGCCACCGGCGGCGGGGCCGCGGGCCGTGGAGTGGACAGCGATGATGCTCTTCAGGCCGGACGTTTCGTCATAGAAGGCGTGGACGCCTTCATGTCCCTCGAAAGACGGGGAATCGAACAAGGTCATGCCCGGTGATACCGCAATAGCTGCAACTTCGTTCCCTCACGCTCTAGCCCGGCCGGAGGCGGATCACAACCCCGCCGAGGCGCGCGTGGCGGCTTTCAGCAACGGGGCGCCGGGGATCGGCGGCGCGCCGGACGGCAGGGGCGCGCCGGGATCGCGCAGGAAGCCCAGCACGTCGCGCCAGACCGTCGGCCCCTGGTGGTCGCGCATCAACAGGTGGTAGCCCGCCGCATAGTAGGCGCTCTGGTCGGTGGGCTTCAGCCGCCGCGCGGCGTGCAAGGCGGCGTGCTTGGGGATGATGTCGTCGTGCGCGCCGTAGAGGTAGAGCGTCGGCGGCGCGATCCGGCCGACCGCCTCGCTCCCACGGTCCATCAGGTCCACCAGGCCATAGAGGGTGTCCGACCGCGCGCCCCAGACCATCAGCGGATCGCGGCTCATGGCGATCAGCTCCTCGCGATTGTCGGTGGGCTTGATCTTGCGGGTGAGCCAGTGCGGCGGGGTGTAGATCCTGCCGGCGGTGAAGTTGGCGGCGAACCACAGCAGCGTCTTGTTCGGCAGCGGCTGCTCGCGCCACCCCCAGACGGCAGGGGACAGCAGGACCACCCGGTCGGCGGCCGGCGGGCGGTCGGAGGCGAAGGCCTCGGCGGCGACGGCCCCGCCCATGCTCTCGCCGACCACCGCGATCAGGGCGCGGGGATACCTCTGCCGGGCCAGCGCCACGACGGTGCGCAGGTCCTCCTCCATCAGGGCGTCGCCGGCCCAGACGCCGCGGCCGGGCGAGCGGCCGAAGCCGCGCTGGTCGTAGGCCAGCGTCGTCACCCCCTGCTCGGCCCACCAGGGGCCCGCCAGATGGAAGGCGTTGGCGTAGTCGTTCATCCCATGGAGGCCGACGATCACCGCCCAGGGGTCGCCGGCGGTCTCCCAGGCGGAGAGGCCGAGCCGCGCGCCGTCGAAGCTCACGACCGCGTCGCGCTCCAGGTGAGGGCCGGCGAAGCCGATCGGCGGCGCGCCCGGCGCCTGGACCAGCATCGGCGTGCAGGCGGCGAGCGCCATGGCGGCGGCGAGGGCGGCGAGGAAGCGCGTCATGCGGTGAGGATCTGGTGGGTGCGGTCGCGAAGATACGGGAGAACCTCGGCCGCGAACCAGGGGTTGCGGGCGAGCCAGCCGCTGTTTCGCCAGGAGGGATGCGGCAGCGGCAGCATATGCGGCGGCTGCGCCCGCCAGGCGCGCACCACCTCGGTCATCGGCCGCCGGTCCTGCAGCGTCCAGGCCTGGGCGTAGCCGCCGACCAGCAGGGTCAGCTCCACCTTGGGCAGTTCGGCGATGAGGCGCGCGCGCCAGAGCTCTGCGCACTTCTTCGGGGGCGGATGGTCGCCGCCCTTGGGGTTCGTGCCCGGGAAGCAGAAGGCCATGGCTGCCACGCCGATCGCCGGATGGCCGTAGAAGGTCGCGCGGTCGACGCCCATCCAGCCGCGCAGCCGGTCGCCCGAGGGATCGTCGAACGTCAGCCCGCTCTCGTGCACCAGCCGCCCCGGCGCCTGGCCGCAGATCAGCAGCCGCGTCTCAGCCGAGACCCGCACCACCGGCCGGGGTTCGTGCGGCAGCTCGCCCGCGCAGGCGCGGCAGGTGGCGATCTCGGCGAGGACGGCGTCGAGGCTCATCGGCCCAATGTAGGGTCCAGGAACCACGCCCGCCCTCAGCCCTCCGGCAGCCTCAGCCGGTAGACGCCCTTGAAGGTTTCGGGATCGGCCGGCTTGTTGTGGCGGGTGATCACCAGCCGGTCCTGCCGCGCCAGGCCCACGGCGGTGGCGCGGACCTGACCCAGCAGCCTGCGCCAGCCCTCGGGATCCACCGCGCGGGCGACCGCCTCGGGCGAGACCGACTTGCCCGGCGCGGCCCTGGCCAGCAGATCGAAGATGGCGGCCTCGACGCCTTCGCTCATCAGCCGCCCCGCTTCATGGTCTCGCGGGCGATGACCACCTGCTGGATCTGGCTGGTGCCCTCGTAGATCCGGAAGATGCGCACGTCGCGGTAGAAACGCTCGATGCCGTGGTCGGCCACATAGCCCGCGCCGCCGAAGATCTGCACGGCGCGGTCGGCGACGCGGCCCACCATCTCGGAGGCGAACAGCTTGGCGGCCGCGGCCTCCAGGGTGACGTTCTCGCCGGCGTCGCGCTTGCGGGCGGTCTCCAGCGCCAGGGCGCGGGCGGCCATGGCCTCGGTCTTGGAGTCGGCGATCATCGCCTGCACCAGCTGGAAGTTGGCGATCGGCTGGCCGAACTGCTTGCGCTCCGCCGCATAGGCCACGCTATCGGCGATCAGCCGCTCGGCCACGCCGACGCAGATCGCCGAGATGTGGATGCGGCCGCGGTCGAGCACCTGCATGGCGATCTTGAAGCCCTCGCCCTCCCCGCCCAGCCGGTTCTCGACCGGCACGCGCACGTTGTCGAAGTTGACGTCGCAGATGTGGGCGCCCTGCTGGCCCATCTTCTTCTCGGGCTTGCCGATGCTGACGCCCGGCAGGCTGCGTTCGACGATGAAGGCCGAGACCCCGGCCGCGCCCTTCTTCGCCGGATCGCTCCTGGCCATCACCGTGAAGAGGTCGGCGCGGTTGGCGTTGGTGATGTAGCGCTTGGTCCCGTTGAGCACATAGTGGTCGCCGTCGCGGATCGCGCGGGTCTGGACGTTGGCGCTGTCGGAGCCGGCCTCGGGCTCGGTGAGGGCGAAGGAGATGATGTGCTCGCCGCTGGCGATGCCGGGCAGGTACTTCGCCTTCTGCGCCTCCGTCCCGAACATCACCAGGCCCTGGCTGCCGATGCCGACGTTGGTGCCGAACTGCGAGCGGAAGGCCGGGCTGGTGCGGCCCATCTCGATGCAGACCAGCGCCTCGTCCTCCATCGAAAGGTCGAGGCCGCCGTAGTCCGCCGGCACGGAGAGGCCGAACAGGCCCAGCGCCTTCATCTCGTCGACCACCTGCGGCGGGACGAGGTCCTGTTCGGAGACCTGCGCCTCCAGCGGCCGCAGCCGCTCGGTGACGAATCTGCGGACCGTGTCGATCAGCTGTGCGCGGGTCTCGGCGTCGAGCGCCATGAGCGTCTTCTCCCCGTGGGTCTCAGTTGCAGGATTTGTCGTCAGGGGCCGGCGTGAAGCTCGCGAGCGCCACGGCGACGACGGGCACGGGCCAGGTCTGGTAGTTCGTCCCGTCCGCCGGAACCGCGCACACCTTCACGGTCGCCGGATGCAGGCCGCCGTCGGCGGAGTAGGCGAGGATCCCGGCGCGATAGGCGACCGCGTGGTCGAGGCCGTTCCAGATCTTCAGGTAGGAGGCGGACTTCTCGGCCGACCCGTCGAGGGCGGCGGCGAGCTGGCCGGGCTTGGGCGCCGCGAAGCTCTCCTGCACGGCGCCGGCGGGGTGGGCGACGGCGAGTGGGCCCTTCTGCACCTCGTCCAGCACCGGCGCGCCCTTGTCGTCCAGGTGGAACAGCGCGCGCTCGCCGAACACCACCTGCAGCGCCGGTCCCTCGACGATCCTGGTGTGCGGATCGAAGGCGGGCGCGGGCGCCGGGGCGGCCTGCTTCGGCGCGGCCTGCGCCGGCGCGCGGTGGGCGCGCGCCGCGCCGCTGGCCGCCAGCATCAGGGCGAGGACCGCGCTCAGCATGGTGCGCGCTCCACATCGACGGCGCTGGTGCGGCCTTGCATGCTGGCTCCCGACGGCTAAGCAGGACCGGCCTGCCGCGGCCGGCAAACTAGTGAGCGGAGCGGCCGGGGGCAAACCCTTCGGGCGCCGGAGAAGGCTGGCGAGGGGCGATGGACGGCGAGACGGCGGACGATCCCTTCGGCGGACGGCTGCGCGAGGTGCGCGAAGGCCCCTGGGCCGGCTGGAGGATGTACTGGGAGAACGATCCCTTCGAGGACATCACCGGGCCCTTCTACTGGCGGCGCGAGGCGGACGGGGCGATCCGCTGCGCCTTCCGCGCCGAGCGCAAGCATTTGAACGGCTCGGGCTTCCTCCACGGCGGCTGCATCATGACCTTCGCCGACTACGCCCTCTTCGAGATCGGCCGCGAGGCCCTGGGCGACCAGCGCGGCGTCACCGCCACCTTCAACGGTGAGTTCGTGGGCGCGGTCTCCGAGGGCCAGCTGGTGGAATGCACCGGCGAGGTGGTGAAGGGCGGCAAGAGCCTGGTCTTCGTCCGCGCCCTGATCACCGGCGACGGCGAGCCGGTGATGAGCTTCTCCGGCGTCATCAAGAAGGTCGGTCCCCGCAAGCCCTAAGGCGGGAACCAGGGAGCGGATCTACGCCGGGCCGCCGGCTTTCGCCGCAGGGCGGGCGCGCATGGTCTCGGCCCAGCGGCCGAGGTTGGTCAGCGCCTCGGGCGGGCGGAAGCGGATCAGCCGGGCGAAGTCGACGCCGAAGAAGGCGATGATGTCGGCGATGGTGATGCGCTCGGCGGCCAGCCAGTCGCGGCCCGCCAGCCGCTGGTCCAGCACCTCCAGCCCCTTCATCCCCGCTGCGTGCTGGTAGTCGGCCACCGCCGGGTTCTGCGTTTCGAGCGCCGCTAAGGGCGGAGCGGTGTGGCGCACCCACTGCATCATCGGCGTGGCCACCAGCATCTCGGCCCGGCGCGTCCACATCTCGATCTCGGCGGTCTCCTGCGGATCACGGCCGAACAGGTTGGGCTGGGGATAGCGGCTCTCGAGATAGCGGCAGATGGCGATGGATTCGGTGATCACCGTGCCGCAGTCGAGCTCCAGCGCCGGCACCTGCGGCAGCCCCGCCTTGGCCAGGTAGTCCGCCTGCTTGTGCTCGCCTGCGATGAGGTTGAGCTGGCTGATCTCGATGTCGGAGACGCCCTTCTCGGCCATCACCCAGCGGACCCGGCGCGGATTGGGCGCGAGCGGCGTGTCGTAGAGCTTCATGGCGGCCTCCTCTTACCACTGAGGAGCAGCACGACCGGTCACTTCCGGTCAAGCGAGCCCGCGCGCCGCCGGGCTCAGCCGAACAGGACGGCCGGCAGCAGGCCGACGATGGAGGCGGTGAGGCAGGTCGCCAGGAAGCCGACGAACATCGCCTTCCAGACCAGCGAGATGACCTCGCTCCGGCGCTCCGGCACGAGCACCGTGTAGCCGGCGACATTGATGCCGACGGAGGCGATGTTGGCGAAGCCGCAGAGGGCATAGGTCATGATCACCCGGGTGCGCTCGCTGAGCGCGCCGGCCGGGGCCGCGCCCAGCTGGATGAAGGCCGAGAACTCGGTCAGCACCAGCTTCACGCCCAGGAGCGCGCCCGCCGCCGGCGCGTCGCGCCAGGGCACGCCCATCGCCCAGGCGAGCGGAGCGAGGAGAAGGCCCAGCCCTCGCTCGATCGAGAGCGGCGCCCCGCCGATGGCGGGCGCGAGACCCAGGAGCTTGTCGGCCATGGCCGCCAGCGCCACGAAGACGATCAGCGTCGCGCCGACGTTGAGCACGATCTGCAGCCCGTCGCCGATCCCCTTGATCAAGGCGTCCACGGAGCTCTCGTAGACCTTGT
>JAQGIJ010000557.1 GCA_028291285.1 Phenylobacterium sp.
CGTCTTCCTCTCGGCGGTCACGGCGGCGGGCTTCGCCATTCGCGGCGTGCAGTTCGCCCTGAACGGCGTGGTGGCCGCGCTCTATCCGACCGGTGTGCGCGGGGCGGCGATGGCGCTGTACATGTCCATCGCCCGCGTCGGCGCGGTGCTGGGCCCGCTCCTCGCCGGCTGGATGCTGGCCGGCGAGTCCCAGCCGTCGCTGGTCTTCAGGGTCGCCGCCGTTCCCGCCCTGATCAGCTGCATCGCCCTGGCGCTCCTGGCCAAGCCCGCGCCCCGGACAGCGGCGCAGAGCGCCCCGGTCCACTGAACGCCGCCACCGCCGATTGAACCGCCGCGAGCCGCCCGGGCATTCAGGAGCACGACCGGGAGGAGAGTCCATGTGGCGGGAGAGCATCCGTCCTTCGGGATGAGACCTGTGCGCGTCGCGGCCTGACGCCTTCACCCAAACGATGTCGGCAGCGCCTGAGGTTTCCGGGAGGGACGACCCATGTCTGCAGCGCAACGGCGGCCGCGGCCGCGGCCGGGCGGAACGGGCTGGCTGGCGGCTTTCGCCGTGCTGCTGGCGCTGGCGGGCTCGCCGGCCCGGGCGGTGCCGGCCTTCGCGGTGCAGACGGGCCAGCCCTGCCAGGCCTGCCATGTGGGCGGCTTTGGGCCGCAGCTGACGCCCTATGGCCGCAACTTCAAGCTGCGCGGCTACACCCAGCGGGCGGGTGGCTTCAACCTGCCGTTCGCGGCCATGGCGATCGCCTCCTACGTCCGCACCAGCAAGGCCCAGCCCGAGCCGCCGGCGCGCGGCTTCGCGGCCAACGACAACTGGGCGGTCGACCAGGTCAGCCTGTTCTTCGCCGGCGGCTTCGGCGCGCACCTGGGGGCCTTCGTCCAGGCGACCTACGACGGGGTGGCGCGGGCCTTCACCTGGGACAACGTCGACCTGCGGGCGGTGACCACCACATCGGTGAAGGACAAGGACGTGGTGCTGGGGGTCAGCCTGAACAATTCACCCGGCGTGCAGGACGCCTGGAACACCCTGGCGGCCTGGAGCTTCCCCTATACCGACTCCGCCCTGGCCCCCTCGCCGTCCGCCGCGCCGCTGATCTCAGGCGCCCTGGCGCAGACCAGCCTGGGCGCCACCGCCTACGCCTGGCTCGACGGGACCTGGTACCTGGAGGCGGGCGCCTATGGCTCGCCGGGGGCCAATGCGCTGGCCCGGCTGGGGGCCGATCCGTTCTCGCCCGGCGACATCCGCGGCCTCGCCCCCTACGGCCGCCTCGCAGTGCAGAAGAAGGTGGGCGGCGGAACGCTGGAGGTGGGCGCCTTCGCGCTCCACGCCAAGATCGACCCCGGCCGCGACCGGACGACGGGGTTCAGCGACCGCTACACCGACCTCGGCCTGGACGCCTCCTATCTGCGGACGCTGGGGAACGGCGACGTGGTCACCGTCAACGGCCGCTACATCCACGAGCGGCAGAGGCTGGAGGCCACCTGCGCGCTGGCGCTGGCGGCCAGCGGCGAGGACGTGGCGGCGGCGGCCGACTGCGCGCGCAACCGGCTGAACGAGCTGCGGCTCGACGGCTCCTGGTACTGGCGCAACAAGATCGGGCTGACGCTCGGCGGCTTCGACACCTTCGGCACGACCAATCCGGTGCTCTATCCGGACAACCGCACCTTCCGGCCGAACAGCTCCGGGGTGACGGTGCAGGTCGACGCGACGCCGTTCGGGGCGGGATCGCAGCCGGCGCGGCGGCTGAACCTGCGGGTCGGCGCCCAGTACACCCACTACGTCCGCTTCGAGGGGGCGGCGCGCAACTTCGACGGGACCGGCCGCAACGCCGGCGACAACGACACGCTGAGGCTGTTCACATGGTTCGCCTTCTAGCCGTCCTCGCGGCGGGCCTCTCCTGGGCGGGGGCCGCGCAGGCCGGAGACCCGGCGCACGGCCGCGCCGTCTTCGCCGCCCAGTGCAGCGCCTGCCACTCAAACACCCGCGACGAAGCCGTCGTGCTGGGGCCGCCGCTCTACGGCGTGGTCGGGAGGAAGGCCGGCTCGGTGGCGGGGTTCAGCTATTCGCCGGCGATGAAGTCCGCGGGCTTCCAGTGGGACCCGGAGAAGCTGCACGCCTATCTGCCGGCGCCGCGGAGCTTCCTGCCGGGCGTGCGGATGACCTATCAGGGGCTGAAGAACCCCGCCCAGCTCGACGACCTGATCGCCTACCTGCAGACGCTGAAGTGAGCGGCCTCAGCCGGGCTGGGCGTTCTCGTCGCCGAGCTCGTGGGGGGTGGGCACGGTCTTGTCGGCGTCGCCCGGCGGCTCGGGCGGCAGCTCGGGGTCGGGGTTGGGCGTCTGGCCTACGGGTTCGTCGGGCATGGCGGCCTCCTTCGGCCTCAACCCTCCCGACGGGCAGGCGTTCCGCTAGACCGTCTCGGCCAGCAGGGTGTCGACGAAGGGGGCGACCCAGGCCTGGCGGTCGCGGCGCAGGCGCTCGGCGTGGTAGATGTGCGCCAGGTCGGCGTAGGCGTGGTCGTAGTCGAGGTTGACGAGCACGTAGTCGTAGAGCCGCCACTGGGCGATCTCGCCGTAGGCGCGCTCCAGCCGGCCCTCGATCACCTTCTGGGCGTCCTGGGCGCGGGCGTGCAGCCGCCGCGAAAGCTCGCGCATCGAGGGCGGCAGGATGAAGATCCGCACGCTGTCGTC
>JAQGIJ010000566.1 GCA_028291285.1 Phenylobacterium sp.
TCGACGTGCTGCTGGGCGGCCGCCGCGGCACCGCGGCCATGCGCATCGAAGGGCGGCCCTACACCACCATCGAGCGGATGCTCGTGCAGCGGATGGTCGAGGTGGTGCTGGCCGACGCCCGCGAGGCCTTCGAGCCGCTGACCCCTGTGACCTTCACCCTTGACCGGCTGGAGACCAACCCGCGCTTCGCAGCCATCGCCCGGCCGGCCAACGCCGCCATCCTGGTCAAGCTGCGCATCGACATGGAAGACCGCGGCGGGCGAAGCGAGCTCCTGCTGCCCTACGCCACGCTCGAGCCGATCCGGAAGATGCTGCTGCAGCAGTTCATGGGCGAGAAGTTCGGGCGCGACAACATCTGGGAAGGCCACCTGGCGACCGAGCTCTGGACCACCAACGTCGAGGTCCGCGCGGTGCTCGACGATCAGCAGGTGACCCTCAAGGAGGTGCTGAACCTGAAGGTCGGCGACACGGTGATGCTGAACGCCACGCCCGACAGCCTGATCGAGCTGAAGGCCGGCGCCATCCCGCTCACCCGCGGCCGCATGGGCCGGCGCAACTCCCACATCGCCGTCCGGGTGGAGGCGCCGCTGGCGCCGAACGCCCGCCAATCCCTGCAGAGGTTCACATGAGCATCGTCGGTCTGGGGCTGAACCTGCTGCTCGCCGCCCTGCTGGCCGCGGCGCTGGCCATGGGCTGGCGGCTGAACCGCCGCCTCAAGACGCTGCGCGACAGCCACGAAGGCTTCGCCGCCGCGGTGCGCGAGCTGAACCTGGCCGCCGCCCGCGCCGAGCAGGGGCTCTCGGACCTGCGCAAGGCCACCGACGAGGCCGTCGACCTGCTGGCCGACCGGATCGACAAGGGCCGCCAGCTCGCCGTCAAGCTCGAGAAGCTGGTGCAGCAGGCGCCGAACGCCGCCCGCATGGTCGAGGTCGACGACGACCGTGCGCAGGAGCGCCGGCTGGGCGCCCTGCTCGCCGCCGCCCGCGAGGCCCGCAGCAAGCCGGAGCGCCTGGTCCGCCGCGAGCCGCTGGCCCGCCCCAAGCCCGCCTTCGAGGACGACCTCTTCGAGGATTCGCCCGCCGAGGCGGGCCACGCCGGAGGCCGTCGATGAAGCCCATCCCCCGCATCCTGCCGCTGATCGGAATCGCCGCCGGCGGCGTGCTGGCCGTCAATGCGCTGGCCGGCGCGCGCCAGCTGCCGGACCTGGTCTCGGGCGCCAGGGCCTTCGCCGAGGGCAAGGCCCACCCAGGCAAGAGCAAGGGCGGAGAGACGGCGGCGACGGGAAACGCCACCGACGCCAGCGCCGCCGCCATGCCGTCGCTGACCTCCGGCGCGCCCAGGCCGCAGCCGGTCTGCGCCCCCACCGCCGCCGAGCTCGCCAAGGAAGCCGGCCTCTCGCCTGCCGAGTTGCAGGTGCTGCAGAGCCTGGGCGAGCGCCGCGGTCAGCTCGATCAGCGGGAAAGCGACCTCAACGTACAGCTCGCCCTGATGGCCGCCGCCGAGGCCAAGCTCGACGCCAAGGTGGGCGCGCTGAACGGGCTCAAGGCCGAGATCCAGGGCCTGCTCAACCAGGCCGACCAGAAGCAGACCTCCGAGGTCGACCGGCTGGTCAAGGTCTACGAGGGCATGAAGCCCAAGGACGCCGGGCCGCGCATGATGCTGCTGGACGACAGCGTGCGCCTGCCGATCGCCGCCAAGATGAAGGAGCGCTCGCTCTCAGCCATTCTCGCGCAGATGCCGCCGGTGGAAGCCAAGAAGCTCACCGAGGCGCTCGCCGCGCGGTTCAACAACGTCAAGACCCTGGCGGCGAACGCGGCCAATGCGGCCAACCAGGCCGCCAACCAGGTCCCGTCGCCGGGGCCGGCCGCAGCAGCGCCTGCGACGAACACCAACGCCAGCGCGGCCGCGCCGGCCACACCCGCTCCCGCCGCCGCCAAGCCCAAGCGCAAGGCCCAGGCCAAGCAGGCCCGCAAGGCCCCGCCCCGCAAGACGGCCCCGGACGAGGCTCAAGCCGCCGCCTCGCCGTCGGCCGCCAAGGCCGCGGCTCCGGCCCCCGCCGCGCCGGCCGCGGCCGCCTCGCCCGCCGCGCCGAAGGCCGGCTGATCCGGTGAGCCTGCGCCAGGCCCTGCGCTCCGGCGTCGCGGCGGTCTGCATCGCCGGCCTCGCCGCGCCCGCAGGGCTGGCCCAGCCGCCGGCCCCGCAAGGCCCCCTCGACGTCCATGTGGCCCAGGCCGAGGGCTTTTCGCGCCTGGAGTTCCACTGGACCGGCAAGGGCGGGCCGGCGACGGCCAAGCGCGACGGCCAGACCCTGACCTTGCGCTTCGGTCGCGACGCCGACCCGGACATCGCCCGCCTGCGCACGGATCCGCCCAAGTGGATCAAGACCGCCGAAAAGCGGCATGTGGGCGGCCGCCTGGAGCTTTCGGTGACGCTCGCCGACGACGCCGACGCCAAGGTCGGGACGGCGGACGGCGCGACCTACGTCAACGTCTTCCCCAAGCCGGCGCCCGCGCCGGTGCAGACGGCGCAGGTGGTGACGGGGCCGGCCGAGCCCGAGCCGCCGCGCCCCGACCCGGTCCCCGCCGGCGGCGTCGTGCACATGGAGAGCAAAGCCGCCAGCTCGCAGGTGATGCTGAGCTTCGCCTGGGCCAACCCGGCGGGCGCCGCGGTCTTCCGCCGGGGCGAGGCGATCTGGGTGGTGTTCGACGCCTCCGCCAACATCGATATTTCCAAGGCGCCACTTGGCGTTAGCCAGTTCAGCGCCATCCGCGCCTTCCGCGGGACGGACTATTCGGCGGTGCGCATCCAGGCCGCCCGGGACCTGCCGCTGTTCGCCGTCTCGCAGGGCTCCACCTGGACCATCGCGCTCGGTCCCGGCGACCAGAGCCAGCCCGCGATCGTGCGCATCTCGCGCGACCCCGACAGCGCTCCGGCCGGGCTGAAGGCGCCGGTGGCGGGCGCCACACGCGTCCTGCGCCTGGCCGACCCCGACGTCGGCGACACCCTGAGCGTGGTGACGGCGCTCGGACCCGCCAAGGGCCTCGCCTCGCGTCGCGACTATGTGCAGATGGCCTTCCTGGCCTCGGTGCAGGGCCTGGCCATCCAGTCCCATGTCGACGACCTGCAGGTCCGGCGCGACGGCGACATCGTCCGGCTCGGCCGGCCGGGCGGCCTTTCGCTGTCGCCGACCTGGGCCGCCCAGCAACGGGCGCAGGCGGACCTCGGCACACCGCAGGCCGCCGCGATGCCGGCGCTGATCGACTACGAGCACTGGCCGAAGACCGGCGAGGGGGGCTTCCTCGGCCGCTACGACGCGCTGCTGGCGGCGGCCACGGTGGAATCCGGCGACCGCGACCGCGGCGGGCCGGTGGCCGCGCGCCTGGCGCTCGCTCGGTTCCTGGTGGGTTCGGAGCTCGCCTTCGAGGCCATCGGGGTCCTTAACGACGCCGCCCGCGCCCACCCCGAGCTGCTCGAGAACGCCGAATGGCGCGGCCTGCGCGGCATGGCGAGGGTGATGGCGCGCCGCTACAAGGAAGCCGACGCCGACTTCTCCGCCCCGGTCCTGGCGGACGATCCGTCGAGCGCGCTGTGGCGATCCTTCATCGCCGCCAAGCAGGCGCAGTGGGCTGAGAGCCGCGCCCAGTTCGCCAAGGGCGGCGAGGCCTATGCGCTGATGTCGCCGACCTGGAAGGCGCGCTTCGCCCGCGCCGACGCCGAGGCGGCGCTCCGGCAGGGCGATCTCGTGGGCGCCGAAGCCCGGGTCAACCTGGCGCTGATGGAGAAGGTCGATCCCCTCGAGCAGCTCGCCACCCGCCTCGTCGAGGCCCGCGTCGTCGAGCTCGAAGGCCACAAGGACCGGGCGCTGAGGATCTATGCGGCGATCACCGGCGCGCCGGTGGAGTCGCTGGCCGCGCCGGCGCTGATGCGCGCCACCCAGATCCGGCTGGAGCAGGGCTCGATCACGCCCGAGCAGGCGGCCAACACCTTCGACAACCTGCGCTACCGCTGGCGGGGCGACGCGACCGAGCTGGAGAGCATCCGCGCGCTCGGCCAGCTCTACCTGCAGCAGGGCCGCTACCGCGAGGCGCTGGAGGCGCTGCGCTCCACCGGCGGGCGTCCGCCGGACCTGCCCGAAGCGGTGCAGCTGCAGGCCGACCTGGCG
>JAQGIJ010000596.1 GCA_028291285.1 Phenylobacterium sp.
CCGATGACGGCCGCGCCGACGATCATCGGCCGCCGCAGCCGCTGCTCCAGCCGCGGATCGAGCGTCTCGACGTCATGACCGCCGAAGGTCGGGACGACAAAGCCGCTGCGCACCGGTCCAAGATCAAGTTTCATCGTCCAGCCTCCACGGCGCGCACTTCGGCCGGCTTCATCAGCCGCGCCATGACGGCGTCCCTGGGGCCGAACAGCTCGATGCGGCCGTCGCGCAGCGCGAGCATTTTGTCAGCGACCCGGAAGATGCCGATCTTGTGGGAAATGATGATCACCGTGGCGCCGTTGGCCTTCATCGCCTCGATCGCCTCCAGCAGCGCCTGCTCGCCCTCGGCGTCGAGGCTGGCGTTCGGCTCGTCGAGCACGATGAAGGCGGGGTCCGCCAGCACGGTCCGCGCCAGGCCCACCCGCTGCCGCTGGCCGGCCGAGAGCACCACGCCGCCCTCCCCGACCTGGGTGTCATAGCCCTTGGGCGTGCGCAGGATGAGCTCGTGGACGCCCGCCAGCTGGGCCGCGCGGATCACCTGGTCGTCCGTCAAATCGCCGCGGAAGCGGGCAATGTTCTGGCGGATCGTGCCGGCGAAGAGCTCGGTGTCCTGCGGCAGGTAGCCGATGTGGCGGCCGAAGTCGGCGCGATCCCAGCTGAAGACGTCGGCCCCGTCGAGGCGCACCACGCCGTTGATCGGCCGCCAGATGCCGACGAGCAGGCGCGCCAGGGTCGACTTGCCGGCGCCGGACGGACCGACGATGCCCAGCACTTCGCCGGGCTCGACCATGAAGTTGACGTTGGCCAGCAGCAGCCGGTTGGCGCCGGGCGGGGCGTAGTTCAGCGCCTCCACCGTGAGCCGGCCCTTGGGCCTGGGCAGGGCGGTGGTGCTGGACGGCGGCTCGGCGCGCTGCAGGGTCTCCATGATCCGGGCGTGCGAGCTCGCCATCTTGTTGAGCGGCTCCCAGGCGGCGACGATCTTCTCGATCGGCGACAGCGCCCGGCTGGCCAGGATCATGTTGGCGAACAGCATCCCCGACTGCAGCTTGCCGCGCATGATCAGCCAGGCGCCGATGGCGATGATCAGGATCTGGATGGCCATCCGCACCGCCTTGATGGTGTCGGTGTAGGCGTTGGACTTCTCCGCAGTGACGGCGCCGCGCTCGATGGTGATGCCGCGGAAGTGCGCCCAGGCCGCGCCGAGCGTCGGCAGCATGCCCATCGCGCGCACCACCTCGCTGTTGCGCAGCGCCGCTTCGGTGAAGGCGTAGCTCTTGATCGCCGCGTCGTTGGCCTCGCGCATCGGCGGGCGGATGGCTTTTTCCTGCGAGAGCGCCAGGGCCACCAGTATGGCGGCGCCGGCCAGCGTCAGCACGCCCACCCAGGGGTCGATCATGAACAGCACGAAGACGAAGACCGGGATCCACGGCAGGTCGAAGAAGGCCGCGGCCGCCACGCCGGTGAGCGTCTGGCGGAACTGGTCGAGGTCGCGCAGCACCTGGGAGCGGCCGCTGGGGTCGCCGCGCACGGCCGCATCGAAGAGGCCGCTGAACAGCCGCCCGGAGACCCGCTGGTCCAGCACCATCCCGTAGTTGATGAGGATCCGCGCCCGGTAGTCGTCGATCACGCTGGAGACCGCGAACACGAAGACGGTGATGAAGGTCAGCACCCAGAGCGTCGCCTGGCTCTGGCTCATCATCACCCGGCCGTACACCTGGAACGTGTAGAGGGGCATGGCGAGATAGAGGACGTTGGAGAAGAAGCTGAACACGGCCGCCACGGCAAACGGCTTCTTGCCCTCGTTGAGGGCGCGCGTGAGCACGTTGTCGGGCTGGTTCGATAGAAACGTCAGGAATTTCATGGCCGCCGAGCTGTCCCCCTCCGTGGCGCCGCCCATGATACCCGAAAGGTGGCGTAATTGCGTTGATGGCGGCGGGCGAGCCACCGCTCCCAAGCTTCCGCCCGGAACGCCCGCAGGCGGCTGAGAGATGCTTGGCGGGCCGCTTCATGTCAATCGGCGGGGCGGCGATGCGCCGCACGCCGGCGGCGGCTAGCGGGCGCGCCCGGCGCGGCCAAGGCGCGGGGCGGCGCGGGCCCACGGCGGCTCGACGGCGACGTAGAGGACGCCGGCCATGGCCGCCAGGTCCAGGAAGTAGAGATAGCGGAAGTCGCAGGCGATCGAGATCAGGAAGAAGCTGGCGGCGAAGGCGAGCGCGCCGGCCATCAGGCCGATCATGACGATGTCGGCCGGCTCGCGGCGCAGCAGCAGGACAAGCGCCACGGCGAGCGCCAGCGCGGCGTAGAACAGGTGCGAGTGAACCGGCGTGCCGAGGAAGGCCTTGTCGTAGTGCAGGAGCCGGTCGTCGGCGTCCGACCAGCGCCAGTCGAGGCCCAGCGCCTCCATCACGTCGTCGGGCCCCTGCACGCCCAGCGCCACGGGCAGGCAGCGGTCGATATTCGGCGTCAGGAACACCCAGCGGAACACCGCCGCCCGCTCGCGCAGGTAGAGGCCGGGCCGCTTGAGGATCAGCGCCCGCCAGTCGCCGGCCAGCGCCGCGCTCGGCATCGCCGCCAGGGCCGCGCGCACCTGCGGCTGGCCGTCGGTGACGTCGGTGCGTTCGGCGGAGTAGTAGCGCGCGCCCAGCGTGCGGATCGCCGCCGCCGCGCCGGGGTTGGCCGCCGTCATCGCCGGCAGCGGCAGGCTCGGATCGGCGCTGACGGCCCCCAGGATGTCGTAGGCCTGCAGCACGCGCATGCCCTCGGACATGCCGTCGCCGGAGCCCGGTCCGCCGGGCTGGGTGGCGAGGTTCATGGCGTGGGAGACCGCGACCACCGCCGCCAGCGCGCCCAGGCCCCAGGCGAGTCCGCGGCGCAGCCGCCCCTGGCTCATGATCCAGCCGAGCGCCGCGGCCGCCATCAGCCCCACGATGACGCCGTTCTGCCGCAGGAGGGCGGTGGCGGCGAGCAGGACGAGGGCGATCGTCAGCTCCGGCCCGCGCCGCCACGCCGGCTGCGGCCCGCGCACCGCCCAGGCCAGCGCGACCATGCCGGCCACGGCGGTGTTGGCGAAGAGGACGTCCTTCCAGACGATGCCCTGGTAGATCAGCAGCAAGGGCGAGGCGCTGAACAGCAGCGCCAGCAGCGCCGCCCACCAGCTCGCCCGGCCGCCGCGCAGCCAGACGAAGGAGGCCAGCGCCGCCACCAGCAGCAGTCCGCTCACCGCCACATAGAGCCCGCAGCCCGACCAGGCCCGGTCGAACACGCCAAGCACCCAGGCGTAGAAGGAGGGCGCCCAGCTCTGGCGCACGCGGAACCGGCCCTCATAGAGCTCGAGCAGCGAATCCAGGCTCAGGTGGCCCGGCAGGTCGACCGCCAGCATCGCCGCCCAGCCCGCCGCGAGCGCCGCCAGGTAGGCCGCGGACGGGCTCAGCGCGAGCCT
>JAQGIJ010000473.1 GCA_028291285.1 Phenylobacterium sp.
AGGTCCTGGTAGCGTGCCTCGAACGGGGCGCGGGCGTAGAAGCCCATGCAGTGCTCGTGGAACCAGGCGGGCGAAAGCTCCGGGGCGGCGCGCGCCTCGGTCTCGAAGTCGGGATTCAGCTCGGCGGCGTCGTTCTCCACCACCTCGCCGTCGAAGCCCGGCCAGCGGCGGGAGGGCTCGCGCTCCCGCTCGTGCGGCTGGCGCAAGTCGACGATCACCGCCACGCCGAGGTCCCGCAGCCGCTGCAGGTCGGCCTCGGTCGCGCGGTGGTGGTTGGCCGAGCGGAAGAGGAGCCCCGCCTTCAGCCCGCGCCCGCAGGCGGTGGCGTAGCCGCCGAAGTCGCGGAAGTTCTGGATGCCGTCGAACACCATGTGCTTGGTCATGAGCCGCCTTAGTCGAGCAATCGCTGTCGGATCCGGTCGCACACCGCGGGCGTGACGCCCAGCGCCTGCTCGAGATAGCCCTCCACCGAGCCGTGACGCGCCCGGATTTCCGCGAGCGCCGCGGCCAGGAACTCCGGCGAGACGCTGAGCATCGCGCGCAGGCCTTCCTCGGCCGGCTCGCGACCGGTGGTCCGGGCGATGGCCTCGCGGATGCCCGGCAGCCGCGCCTCGAGCCGCTGCGCGCGGTTGGTCAGCAGGTAGTCCTGGATCAGGTCGTCCTCGTGCACGCCGGCCAGGTGGTGGGTGAGGGCGCAGAGCACGCCGGTGCGGTCCTTGCCCGCGGCGCAGTGGACCACCACCGCGCCGTCCGCCTCCGACAGGGCCGCGAAGTAGCCGGCGTAGAGCTCGAGGTGGCGCGGGACGAACGGGATCGCGCGGTAGAAGTCCAGCATGTAGCCCCGGCAGGCTGCCTCGCTCAGGTCGCCCGCGGCGATGAAGGCGCTCCAGTCGCCGGGCTCGCCCTGGCCGAGGTTGCTTTCGATCACCCGCGCGGCGCAGGCGCTCCAGCGGCGGGAGGGCTCGCGCTCGCGCTCGCTGCTGCGGCGCAGGTCGACGATCACCGAGACCCCGAGGCCGGCTAGCTGCTCGAGGTCTGAGTCGGTGGCCGAGGCGTGGTGGGCCGAGCGGAAGAGGATGCCCGTCCGCAGCCGCCCCGGACCCGCGGCGTAGTCGCCGAAGTCGCGGAAGTTGTCGATGCCCTCGAAGGAGATGTGGCGGCCCATGCCACGACCCTAATTGGCCGACGCGTCGAAATCGAGACGGGAGGCGTCCCGCGGCCGCCACACCACCATGAGATGTGTTTCCCGCCTGAAATGTCCGAAATACACCACCCCAGATAGTGAAATCTGTTGTCTGACGCGCCGGAGCCGTCACGCTTGTGCGTGGAGCACATGAGGGGGCACGCGCAATTGGCGCGCCGGCCCGCGTGCACTCGGGGGTGCGGACGATGCTCAGGGCCTCGCTTGCGGTGGTGGATCTGAAGGACGACCTCTCCCGCTTCCACCTGTTGCACTACCGCCGGCGGGTCGACGGCTTCCTGATCAGCGGCCACAACTGCGGCACCCACTGGCTGCGGCACATGTTGAGCGCGGCCATCGCCCGCCACCTGGACCTGCCGCCGCCCGCCCGCTCCAGCGGCCCGGAGAGCGACGCCTTCATCGGCAACCCCCGGCATCCGCCGCGGCACGCCGGCGCGCCGCGCATCGGCAGCTCGCACCATCTGCCCTCGCGTCTGGTGGGCGTGCTGGCCAGGCTGGGCCTGGTCCGCCTGCCGCCGATCGTGCTGCTGGTGCGCAACATCCCCGACGCGGTCCTCTCCTACTTCTTCAAGTGGCGCGAGACGAAGGGGCTGGGCGCGCTGGAGGACTACCTGGCCAAGGCGCCCGAGGCCCAGGGCGTGGACCTCTGGTGGTACATCCGCTTCTTCAATCGTTGGGGCGCGCTGAGCGGGGCCTTTCCGCGCACCGTCCTGGTGGTGCGCTACGAGGACATGGAGGAGGCGCCCGCGGAGTGGGTGCGGCGCATCTGGGCCCACTGGGGCGTGACCCTGAATGAGGAGGCGCTGGCTGCGGCCGCCGCGGCCTCCTCCCGCGCCAACCTCACCGCGCGCCTCGACCCCGCCTATGGCGAGGACGTGGCCCCCGACCCGCGCCTGCGCCAGCGGCTGCGGTTCCGCGCCGCGGAGGCGGCGATCCTCCAGCGCCGCCTGGCGGTCCACCTGCGCCACTCCTTCGGCTACCCGCGGCCCGTGCCGATCGGCTGAAGCGGGCTGTCGCCGGCGCGCCCGGCGTAGCTCAGATGTTCTGGCGCCGCTCACCGCATCTGCGTCTGCTTGGCGGCCGTAGAAGCCCATGCGGCGCGCGAGCGGCCGCGTGAGAGGGAGGCAGACCATGAAGATGATTTCCCTGGCCCTGGCGCTGGCGCTCGGCGCGGCGGGGGCGGCGCAGGCGCAGGACGCCGCGAGCATCCAGGCGCTGCAGAAGCGCGTCGAAGCCGCCGGGGCCCGCGGCGACGCCGCCGCCATCGCGGCCATGTACGCCGAAGACGCCACTCTGATCGCCCAGGACGGCCGGCGCTATCGCGGGCGCGAGCAGATCCGCGGCTTCTGGCAGACCACCGCCTCGGCGCTGCAGGACGCCCGGATCACGACGAAGCTCGTCATCCCCCTGGCGCCGGACCTGGTGGAGGAAGAAGGCGCCTACAGCGCCATGACCCGCGCCGCCCCGCAGAAGCCCGCCGCCGGCAGCTACACGGTCGTCTGGCGCAAGCTCGGCGCCGACTGGCTCATGGCGAGCGACATCATCCGGTGATC
>JAQGIJ010000620.1 GCA_028291285.1 Phenylobacterium sp.
TTCGGCTTGGCGGCGCTGGCGGCGGCCAGGAAGGTCGACTTGCCGGCGTTCGGCAGGCCCACCAGGCCGACGTCGGCGATCAGCTTTAGGCGCAGCCAGACCCACTGCTCCTGGCCGTCCTGGCCGGGCATGGCGAAACGCGGCGCCTGGTTGATCGGCCCCTTGAACTGGGTGTTGCCGAAGCCGCCGTTGCCGCCCTTCAGCAGGCGCACGCGCATGCCGGGCTTGTCGAAGTCGAGCAGCACCGTCTCGCGGTCCTCGTCGAGCAACTCGGTGCCGACGGGGACCTTCAGCGTCACGTCGTCGCCGTTGGCGCCGTGGCGGTTGCGGCCCATGCCGTGCTCGCCGGTGCCGGCCTTGAAGTGCTGCTGGTAGCGGTAGTCGATGAGCGTGTTCAGCCCCTCGACGCTCTCGATCCAGACGTCGCCGCCGCGCCCGCCGTCGCCGCCGTCCGGGCCGCCGTACTCGATGAACTTCTCCCGCCGGAACGACACGGCGCCCGCCCCGCCGTTGCCGCTGCGCAGGTAGATCTTGCACTGGTCGAGGAATTTCATCGGAGAGGAGCGAGCCTTTCAGCGCAGGCGCTTAGCACAAAGGCGGATTGTCCACGAACCACACGAACGGCCTCCCCACCCGCCTTGCAACGAGTGGGGATCAGCCTCAGGCCAGCCAGACCATCATCCGCGTCTTCGCCGGGCCGCCGCGGGCCTGGCTCCAGCGCTGCTCGACGTCGCCGGTGTAGAGGAAGCCCGCCTTGCAGAGCACCTGGCCGGAGGCCGGGTTGTCCGCGAAGTGGCCGGCGACGACCAGCTTCTTCCTCCAGTCGCGCCTCGCCCAGTCGAGCGCGGCGCGGGCCGCCTCGGTGGCGTAGCCGCGGTTCCAGAACGGCCGCCCCAGCCAGTAGCCGATCTCCGGCCGGCCGCTGGCGGCGGTCTTGAAGCCGAGGCCCCCGACCAGGCCGAAGTTGCGGTGCTCGATGACGAAGCTGGGCTCGCGGTCCCAGTCGCGCGTCGCCGAGCGCTGGATGAAGGCCTCCGCCTGCGCCAGCCCGTAGGGATGGGGCATGTTGCAGGTCATCGCCGCGACGCCGGGGTCGTTGGCGAGGTCCGCCAGCCGGTCGGCGTCGGAGATCACCGGACCGCGCAGCAAGAGCCGCTCGGTGGCCAGGGTCGGCGTCACATCGATCGCGCACATCATGCCTACCTCCCGGGCCCGGCGCCTGGCGGCGGAAGGCCCAAAAACAAAAGCGGGGAGCCCGGCATTCCGGACTCCCCGCTCGAAGTCTTGTCCGGTTCGCCTTCTGCTGGAGGCGGAACCGGAGAGAGGTCGGTTCCGTCTATTCTGCCGCCATCACCTGGTTCGGGACCACCGTCACATAGGTGCGGTCGTTGCGCTTGGTGATGAACTTCACCGCGCCGTGGGCGGTGGCGAAGAGGGTATGGTCGCGGCCCATGCCCACATTGTCGCCGGCCCAGAACTTGGTGCCGCGCTGACGCACGAGGATGTTGCCCGCGAGCACGGCTTCGCCACCGAACTTCTTCACGCCGAGGCGGCGACCGGCGCTATCGCGCCCGTTGCGCGAGGAGCCGCCCGATTTCTTGTGAGCCATTGCGCTCTCCTGATTTACTACGGACCGGCCGACCTACTCCGTCGCGCCGTCGTCCTTGCTTTTCTTCGGGGCGGCGGCCTTCTTCGGCGCCGCCTTCTTGGCCGGGGCCTCGGCGTCCGCAGCAGCCTCGGCCGGGATGTTGGTCTCGGCTTCGGCCATGGCGGCCTGGACCTCGGGGTCGGCGACCACCTCTTCGGCGGTCTTGGCCTTCTTCGGCGCGGCCTTCTTGGCCGGCGTCTCGGCGGTCATGGCCGCGACCAACTGGGCCTTCGACTGCGGCGCGACAAAGGGCAGGCCGCGGGCGCGGGCGTCGAGCTCGGCCTTGGTGGTCAGGCTCACTTCGCCGTCCCACTTGGCCTCCGAGCCGGCGCCGCTGATGCCGGTCACGCGCAGCACGCTCTCGAACTGCCGGTGGCCGCGGGTGCGGCGATAGCCCTGGCGTCGGATCTTCTTGAAGATCTTCAGCTTCTCGCCCTTGCGGGTCTCGATCAGGGTGGCCGCCACGGAGGCGCCTTCGACCATCGGCGCGCCCAGGGTGATGGCTGCGCCGTCGCCGCCCAGCATCAGGACCTCGCCGAACGACACGGCGGCGCCCGGCTCGCCCTCGAGCTTTTCGACCACCATCAGGTCGCCCGGCTGCACCCGGTACTGTTTCCCGCCGGTCTTGATCACCGCGTACATGGTTCGCGCGCCTTCGTACTTAATAGAGTGTCTATGCAAAACGGAATGCGCCCGCAGGAAGCCCCGCGGGCGAGAGGGCCGGACTTATACGCGGCGAGCGGAGAGAGTCAATGTGGGGGGACGGGGCTGCTGTGCGCCCATGGCGGAACTTCCCTCCCCGCCAGGAACCGGACATTCCCCGACCAGTTCGAGCGGCGCATGATCACTGAGCGCTCTGGCGGGCGCGAGGGAGATTCCTCATGACCTTGCGCACAAACTCCAATGAGCCGACGAGATGGGTCGGAGCCGCCTTCATGGCGCTATGGGCGATCGTCGCCCTTTCGCCGGCCGCCTCGGCGGCGCCGCCGCGTTCGCCGGCCCGCCACGCCTGTTGTCACGTGGCCGCCGGAACCACCGTCAAGGTCGAGCTCGTGGATCAGGTCAGCAGCGAGGTCCAAAAGACCGGCGACAGGTTCGCGCTGCGCCTGGCGGCGCCCCTCGTCGTCGACGGCATGGTCGTCCTACGCGCGGGCGCGCCGGGCGTGGGCGAGATCATCCAGTCCGCCCCCCCAGGCATCGGCGGCAAAGCCGCCAAAATGGTCCTCGCCGCCAGCTATCTGAAATCCAGGTCCAGGCGAGTGCCGCTGAACGCCTTGCAACTGGCCCGTCCCGGCCGTGACAACTCCAGGACCTCTCAAGCCCTCGGCCTGTCGGGGCTCGCCTTCGCGCCGCTGAGCATCGTGGGGATCGTCGTTCCGGGCGGCCAGGTCGTGTTCCCGCCCGGCACGGTCGCGACCGCCAAGGTGGCGACCGCCGTCACCCTGCCGCCGCTGGGACGCGCCTCGCCCCGCGACATCGCCGCCGCCGCGTCGGCGGCCGGCGCCGCCGCCCTGGACGTCGCAGGCCCGATCGCGATTCCGCCGCCGCCTCCGGCGCAGGGTCAGGTGGTCTTCTTCCGCGCGAAATCCCTGCTTGGCACCGGGCAATGGTTCAACGTGCGCGAAGCCGGCAAGGCGTTGGGCAAGCTCACCAACGGCGCCTACTTCGTCGAAGTCACAAGTCCCGGGGTTCACACCTACACGGCGAGCCTGGAGCCCGAGATCAAGGACCACCTCAAGCTCAACGTCGACGCCGGGGAGACCTATTTCGTCGAAGGCGCGCTCACCGGCGGCCTCGTGCTCGGCGCGGCGAATCTGTCGCCGTCCACCCGCGGGAGGTTCAACAAGGCCGCGAAGGACCTGAAGCTGGCTGGGGCGCCCGCGGACGACCAGGCCGCCGATCGACCCGCCGGCGCCGCGACAGGCGAGGCCGGCGCCACCGCGGGCGGCGCCGCGTCGGAACCCCGTCAGTCGACGGTCGGAAACGCGGCCGGCGAGGCTCCGCCGCCTCGACAATGACCGGACCTGGAGGTTGCGACATTCAGGGGCGGGAGGCCGCCTGAAGGCGGCTCCAGCGACCGAACGTTCAGCGTGCGGCGAGACTCTCGGCCGCCGCTGTGCTCGCCGCCTTCCAGCGGAAGCGGGCCACCGGCATCACGCGGAGGGCGGGATCGTGCTCGCTCTGCAGCAAGGCCTGGCCGTTCTCGACGGCGACGACGCGGTAGATCGGCATTCCGCCGGCGTCGGTGGAGATCACGTCTCCCGGCTTCAC
>JAQGIJ010000635.1 GCA_028291285.1 Phenylobacterium sp.
CGAGCACCAGGATGATCGCGCCGTAGTAGAGCGGGAAGATGCGCAGGAAGCGCCGGGCGTAGAAGCTGCCGAAGTAGTTCGCGGAGCTCTTGGTGTCGAGCAGGATGCCGGTGATCAGGAACCCGGAGAGGGCGAAGAAGACGTCGACGCCCAGCCATCCGATGCGGGCGGCCGAGACGATCGGGTTGGTGAAGCCCAGGACGTAGAAGCTGTTGGCGAAGTGGTAGACGACCACCAGCAGGACGGCGCAGCCTCGCACCCCGTCGAGCGCGGGCACGTGCGCATTGAGCTGTCCCTTCGGCCTGGCCGCGGCGGCGGCGCCGGTGGCTAGAGCCGTCGCGGCCGCGCGGCCGGCGGGATCGGGGCGCGCATCCCAGGGCATCGGAGCTCCTCGAGGGTGAGACGTCGGTGGACGATCGGGCAGGAACCCTGGCGGAGGCTCATCTTTTGAAAGCCCGCCGGAGCGGTCGGGCGCGGCGCCGTCCCGCTCAGCCGACCGTGGCCTTGCGGCGGGCCGCCGCTTCGCGCACGCGCCACGTGGACCTGGCGACGCACAGGCCGGCCTTGTCGGCCCCCCAGCCGTCGCCGAAGGTGTCGGCGTTGCTGACCGAGAAGCCGATGCCGCCTTCCACCAGCTCGATGTAGCCGGCGCCCTTCCACAGGCCGAAGTTGAGGGTGTATTCGCCCGGCATGAGCGGCGGCACGTCGACCTCGCAGGTGACCTCCAGCCGGCCGTCGAGGCGCGGGATCGCGCCCTCGGTGCGCGGCGACTTCAGGGTCAGCACGCAGCTGCCGAAGCTGTTGTCGATCCAGACCACGAAGATCGGCTGATCCACGGGCGAGGGGGCCTCGGCCACCATCCGCACCGCGAAGGTCTCGCCCACGTTCAGCCGGCGGGTCGAGCGCCCGGCGCCGTCCAGCAGGTCCGCGCTGCGGAAGAAGGTGTAGCGCTCGCCGTAGTCGACCGGCCCTTCCTGCGGCAGACCGCCGCCGGCGCCGTCGGCCTGGGTCAGGCGGTGGTATTCCGTGACCGTGTCCTTCAGGCCGCCCGCGTGCAGCAGCTGGCCCTTCTCGAGCAGCAGGCCGTGGGTGCAGAGCGCCTCCAGGGTGGCCAGGTTGTGGCCGACGATCAGCACCGTGCGGCCCTGCTTGGCGACGTCGTTCAGCCGGCCCACCGACTTCTTCTGGAAGCCGGCGTCGCCCACCGCCAGCACCTCGTCGACGAAGAGGATGTCGGTGTCGAGGTGCGCCGCCACGGCGAAGGCGAGGCGGACGTACATGCCGCTCGAGTAGCGCTTCACCGGCGTGTCGAGGAACGGCTCGACCCCGGAGAAGTCGACGATCTCGTCGAACCGGCGGGTGATCTCGCTGCGCCGCATGCCGAGGATGGCGCCGTTGAGATAGATGTTCTCGCGGCCGGTGAGCTCGGGCTGGAAGCCGGTGCCGACCTCGATCAGGCTGCCGACGCGGCCGACGATGCGCGCCTCGCCGCGGGTCGGCTCGGTGATCCGGCTCAACAGCTTCAACAGCGTGCTCTTGCCCGCGCCGTTGCGACCGACCAGGCCCACGATGTCGCCGCGCCGGATGTCGAAGGAGACGTCGCGCAGCGACCAGATCTCCTCCTTCTGTGGCTTTCGGAAGGGGTTGGACAGGTAGCGCAGCAGGCTCTCGGCGGCCGTGGACTCGTGCTCCTTGTGCTCGATCACATAGGACTTCGAGAGCCCGCGGGCGGAGATGGTGATATCCTTAGATGACATCGGCGAACTTGCGCTCCGTGAGGCGGAAAACGACCAGGCCGGCCAGCAGGAAGACCAGCGCGGCGCCGGCCGAATAGGCCAGGGCGTGCACCGACACCTCGCCGGACCCGACCAGGGCGGTGCGGATGAGCTCGATCGGCGCCACCAGCGGGTTCAGGTCGTAGAAGGGCTTGATCAGCCGCGGCACCGCCGCGGCGGAGTAGCCGACGGGGCTGGCGTACATCAGCAGCTGCGCCAGCAGCGGCAGGATGTACTGGATATCGCGGTACCGCACCGCCAGGCTGCCGGCGACCATGCCCAGGCCCAGCGCCATGGCGATCAGCAGCATGACCCCCACCGGGAACAGCAGCAGGCCCCAGTGCGGGCCGATGCCGTAGATGGCGTTGATCACGAACATCAGCGCCGTCCCGCAGGCGAGGTCCACCAGCAGCGAGGGGATCACCCCCAGCGGCAGCAACAGGCGCGGGAAGAAGACCTTGCGGATCAGCTCCGCGTTGGCGACCAGCGAATTGCTGATCCGGGTCAGGCCGGTGCTGAACAGGGTCCAGCCCAGCAGGCCGGAATAGGAGATGACCAGATAGGGCGTGCCGCCCGTCGGCATCCGCGCGATCAGGCCGAAGACGATCGAGAAGATCGCCGCCCCCAGCAGCGGCTGCAGCACCACCCAGGCGACGCCCAGGAAGGTCTGGCGGTAGCGCAGGCGGATGTCGCGCCAGGCGAAGGCGAAGAGCAGGTCGCGGAACTTCCAGAGGAGGTCCAGGTCCAGGCGCAGCCAGGAGCTCCGTGTACGGATGATCACGATCTCGTCGGAGTAGGCATGCGGCTCGGCGGTGGCGACGTTCATCTCGGCGGACCCTTGCGTCTGGTCGTCTCGTCTCGCCCGGGACCGTTCGCGAGACGGCGGGACGCGTCCCCAACAAATGGCGCCCGGGGCGCCGCGGCGGCCTCCGGCCGGGCGAGCGCCTGCCGCAGCGCCCGCGGCATCTGCGCCAGCGCCCAGGGACGGTGGCCGAGGTAGCGCAGCGCCGGGCCGGCGGCGTCCCAGCGCCGGCGGCGCGCGCAGGCCAGCAGGTTGGCGCAGAAGGACACGTCCAGCCGCGCGCACTGCGCCCGGCTCTCGGCCGCTAGGTCGGGGTCCAGCCGGAAGCGCCGGCGGAAGTGGTGCTGGGCGCGCATCTCGTCGAGCGTGGTGGCGAGCGAGCGCGCATCGCCCCAGCTGCGGTGGTTAAAGACGCTCACGCCGCGGCCGTAGTCGGCGTCGCAGGTCAGTCCGCAGGCGGCGCGAACGTCCTGCTCCAGCACCTCCAGCCAGAAGATCGAATCCTCGCCCGCCGCGCGGTAGACGGTGCGGAACCGCCGCGACCCGATCGCCGAGCGCCGGATGACGACGGTCGAGGTGCCCACCGGCGAGCGTCGCAGGATGGCGCGGAAGACGGCGCTCGCCGGGCTCCAGCAAACCTGCGCGCCGGCCGCGATCGGCGCGCCCTCGGGCCGGTAGGCGCATTGGGCGAAGCGGCCGACCGGATCGTCCTCGCGCTTGTGGTCGGCGAAGTAGAAGTCGGCGCCGGCGGCCAGCGCGGCTTCGGCGCGGCGTAGATGTCCCTCGGTCCAGGCGTCGTCGGAATCCAGGAAGGCCACGGCGTCGATGTCGGCGTCGAGGCTGTCGAGCGCCAGGTTGCGCGCCGCGCCCGGCCCGCGGTTCGCCTGGCGCAGGATCACGACGCGGC
>JAQGIJ010000004.1 GCA_028291285.1 Phenylobacterium sp.
ACGCCGGCGGCCGGCGCAAAGGTGTGCTCGGCCACCTCAACGACGCGCACCCCTTCCATCAGGTCGTACATGCGAATCCTCCCGATCCCTGCGGCCGCTCCGCGGCGGCTACGCTATTGACGCCGGCGCCAAGAGTTGCGCGGCGCGCGCCGCCTGTCACGCGCATAGGCAGGTGTTGCATCGTTGCGTCAACCGCCGCCATTCGACGGCGCCGACCACAGATTGCATGCAGTCGGGGACGTTTTTACGATATGTCGAAAACAGATTCGGCTCGGGATCAGTAACGAGCGCCGAACTGATAGGGAGTCAGCAAATGAATACGAGGATCAGACTGCTCGGCGGTGTGATGTCGCTCGCCTGCATGCTCGCGGCGGGCCAGGCCGCCGCGCAACCGGCTCCGGCGGCAGGGGCCGCCGTGGACAACTCCAGCGTGTTGGGCGAGGTCGTCGTAACCGCGCGGCGACGGTCGGAAAGCGTACAGGACGTGCCGGCCGCGATCACCGCCTTCGACCAGCAGGCGCTGACCCAGAAGGCCGTCTCCACGCCCTACGACGTGGCCAAGCTGGTGCCCGGCCTGGCGGTGAACTCCGATTCCGGCAACCCGGCGCTGCCGAACTTCTCCGTCCGCGGCCGCGGACAGAACTACGGAGCCGCCTCGGGCAGCGTCGAGACCTACTTCGCCGACGTCCCGCTGAGCTCGCCCTTCCAGATGCCGCAGTTGCCGGCGCAGTTCTTCGACCTGCAGTCGTTCCAGGTGCTGAAGGGGCCGCAGGGCACCCTGTTCGGCCGCAACACCACCGGCGGCGCGGTCGTCATCGTCCCGCAAGCGCCGACGAATGTGTACGGCGGCTACCTGCGGCTGCAGGCCGGCGACTTCGCCGACAAGCAGGCGGAAGGCGCGATCAACCTGCCGATCGTCGCCGACAAGGTCCTGCTCCGCGTCGCGGGCTTCATCTGGCAGCGCCACGGCTATGGCAAGACCTCCGGCGGCTTCCCCGACGACCTCAATCCGACCCAGATCCTGCCCCCGCAGGACTTCAACAACGAGAACGTCAAGGAAGTCCGCGCCAGCCTGCTGGTGCGGCCGATCGACAACCTCACCAACACCACCATCCTGACCTATCACTGGGACAAGCTGCGCGCCTCCTCCGGCGCCGGCCTGAACGCCTTCGGCCCGCTGGCCGTGCCGGGCAGCGTCGCCCTGCCGACCGTGCCTGGTCAGCCCACCGTCTACCGGTCGCCGGGTTATGGGACCTACGGCATGGCCACGACCGTCGACCTGAACAAGCCCGCCACCAAGACCTGGGCGGCGATCAACACCACCACCTATGACCTGACCACCGACCTGACGATCAAGAACATCTTCGGCTTCATCCGGGCGAAGGGTTACACCAACGATGCGCAGGAGGACGACGGAACCGTCACACTGACCGAAGTCGACCTGCCGCTGATCCCCCGCCCGCGGAAGAACGAGCAGCTCACCGACGAGCTGCAGCTGCAGGGCAAGGCCTTCGATGGCCGGCTGACCTACACCGTGGGCGGCCTGCTCGACCAGACCTTCGAGCCGGGCGGCTTGGACTCCATCCCGATCGCCTCGCTGACAGTGAGCGGCAGCCCGTTCGTGCCGGGGTCCCTCGCCTATCAGACCCGGTTCCAGCAGAACCGCTTCAAGTCCAAGGCAATCTACGGCGCCGGCACGTTCAAGATCACCGACCAGCTCAATTTCAGCGCCGGCTATCGCTACAGCTGGGACGACATCTACTCCAAGCAGGGCAGCACGGCCGCCTCGCCCGTCGTGCTCGCCAACGCGACGCCGGCCGAGCTCACCACCTTCTTCCGCACCTTCAGCGGCCCGACGTACAACGCCGACCTGGAGTGGCGCCCGACGCTGCACCAGATGATCTACGGCGGCTACCGCCACGGCTACAAGCGCGGCGGCTTCAACTCCTCTATCCCGATCCCGTCGCTGGCCAGCTTTGCGCCGGAGAAGGTGGATGACTTCTTCCTGGGCGCGAAGAACGACTTCACCATCGTCGGCATGCCGGCGCGGCTGAATGTCGAAGGCTTCTACGACAAGTACAAGGGCCAGCAGGTCAGCTTCCTGTCGGTCATCTCGACGCCTGAGAACCCGTTCGAGATCATCGCGCCGACGACCAACGTGCCGCAGACCAAGTACTACGGCATCGACATGGACTTCCTGATCGATCCGACCAAGTGGCTGACGCTCAACGGCGCCTACACCTATCTGCACTCGAAGAACGGCCGCTGGCCGGACACCTCCGAGCCCGGCTCGACCCTCGACCTGAGCGTCAACAAGGTCGTTTATTCGCCGAAGAACAAGTACGCATTCACCGCCCGCTTCCACACCGAGCTGCCGAACGGGATGGGCGAAGTCGCGCTCGCGCCGACCGTCAGCCACCAGGACAAGAGCTACTCGGCGCCGTTCAACACGCTCCTGCCGCTCGCCGAGCAGATCATCACCGGCGTGATCCTCACCGGCGCGCCGACCCCGGTGAATTTCAATCAGTCGCTGTTCGGCGGCTCGGCGATCCCCGCCTACACCCTCGTGGACCTGCGGCTGGAGTGGAACCACGTCATGGGCTCCAAGGTCGACCTGGCCGCCCAGGTCACCAACCTGACCAACAAGTGGTACATCATCGGCAACGGCGGCACCTTGCCGATCGGCGCCCAGGCCGAGGCTTTCGGCGCGCCGCGGATGTTCTTCGTGGAGATGCGCACCTCGTTCTGACGAACCGCGCTTCGAGCCATCGAGCGGCGGAGGCCCAGGCCTCCGCCGTTTTCGTTTCGCCCCGCCTCAGAGGATCCGCAAGGTCATGGTCGCGGTGGTGGTGACGGCGCCCTCGCCGTCCTTCGACCAGAGCTCCAGGTCGACGAACCTGGCGCCGTCCGCCTCGCGCACCGCGGTCACCTGGCCGCCGCAGATCAGCCGGCCGGGGAAGCTCGGGCGGCGGTAGCGGACGGCGTAGCTGGTGATGTCGGCGAGCTCCGGCGGCGCCCAGCTGGTCACCGTCTGGCACATATAGGCGAAGGTGAGCCAGCCGTGGACGACCACGTCCGGATGGCCTTCGGCGAGCATACGCGGCTGATCCCAGTGGACGTAGGTGTAGTCGTCCGAGGCGCCGGCGTAGCGGACCAGGGCGGCCCGGTCGATCGCCGTCTCCAGGACCGGAATCTCCTGGCCTGCCGCCAGGGCGGGGAGCGCTGCGGGTCTCATTCGAAGCTCACCGAGGCGACACGGACGGTGGCCACCGGCTCAGACCCGCGGGTCAGCCGCATCTCAGCTACCTGGAACAGCAGCGGCCCGTTGCGGCCCTGGCGGACGTAGACGTCGGCGTAGCGGGCCATGGCGGTGATCACGTCCCCGGCCAGGATCGGGCTCGCCTGCTCCACCGCGTCGTCGGAGTGCAGGAACCGCGTCACCGGCAGGTCGAGGTCCATCAGCTGGCCGCCCAGCACGTCGGCGGTGAAGGTCGAGACATAGGTGGGCGGCGCCACCAGCGCGCCGAAGCGGGTGGTCTTCGCATAGGCCTCGTCCAGATAGAGCGGATTGGTCTCGCCGATGCCGCGGGCGAACTTGATCAGCGCGCCGGCCTCGATGGTGCGGGAGACGGGTCCGCGCTCGAGGCCGATCCGGGTCTTCAGCCGCGCCACGGTGGGCGCGAGATCGTCCGCGGTAATCGCCATGGGCTA
>JAQGIJ010000044.1 GCA_028291285.1 Phenylobacterium sp.
TCCCGGCGCGGCTGACCTTGCCGCCGTCGAGGGCGAAGGCGCAGACCAGGCCGACGAGGGCGAAGTCGCCGGGCCGGCGCGCCACCTCGTGGACCACGGTTATGGCGCCCGCCGGCCAGTCCGGAAATCTGACGGCGGTGATCATCTCGTCCGGCTCCAGCGCGGTGGTGTAGGGGCCCAGGTAAAAGTCCTCGACCGGGATCTCGCGCGCGCCGCGCCGCGAGCGAACCTCCACGACAGCGCCCAGCGCCAGCGCGGTGGCCGGCGTCTCGGCCGCGGGCTCGCCCAGGGCGACCGAGCCGCCGATGGTGCCGCGGTTGCGCGTCTGATGGTGGCCCACGAACCGCAGGGCCTTGGCCAGCGCCGGCACCTGGGCGGCCACGGTCGGGTCGGCGAGGGCCTCGTTCTGGCGGGTGACGGCGCCGATGCGCGTGCCGCCGTCAGCGCGTGTGACGCCGGAGAGCGCGGCGATGCGGTTGATGTCGATCAGCACCGAGGGGGTGGCCATCCGCAGCGCCAGCAGCGGCACCAGCGTTTGGCCGCCGGCCAGCACATTGGCCTCGCCGGCGTTGTTGGCGAGGTGCTCCAGCGCCTCCTCGACGGTGGTCGGCGCGACATAGTCGAACGGCGCGGCCTTCATGCCCTGGGCTCCTTCGCGCTGCGCCGGCCGTAGGCATAGCCGGCGTAGGCCACGGCGGCCAGCAGGACGACGACGCCGAGCCAGGCCGAGTCGCCGCCGCGGCCGAACAGGACGCCGGCCAGCAGGGCCACCACCACCGCCAGGATCCAGGTGACCGGCAGGCCGGCGGTGGGCGCGCCGACGATGGCCGGGGCGGGCCGGGGCGCAGGGGCCGAGACCGCGGGGGCCGGCTCCGCGCCGACTGCGGCGGAGCCCGGAGCCGAGGCCTCGACCGGCGCGGGCGCGGCCGGAGCGACCACGTCGGAGAGCTTGCGGAAGAAGGCGGCGGCCATCTGCTTGGCCGTGGCGTCGATGATCGGGCCGCCGAGCTGGGCGAGCTTGCCGCCGACCTGGGCGTCGACCTCGTAGCTGAGGATGGTGGCCTGGCCGTCGTCGCGCAGGCGCACCTTGGCGCCGCCCTTGGCGAAGCCGGCGGGACCGCCCTGCCCCTCGCCCTCGATGCGGTAGCCGTTCGGCGGGTCGAGGTCCTTCAGCGTCACCTCGCCGGTGAAGCGCGCGCCGATCGGCCCGACCTTGACGGCGGCCACCGCGCGCATCCGGTCGTCGGCCACCATCTCCAGCGACTGGCAGCCCGGGATGCATGCCTTGAGCACGTCTGGATCGTTCAACGCCGCCCAGACGCGTTCCCGCGGCGCCTCGATCCGCTGCTCGCCCGTCATCTCCATGCCAGATCCTCGCGTGATGTCCTGGAATTGAAGCCGCCGGGCGGCGGTCTGCAACCCCTCAGTCGGTTCGCGGCGGCCCGCTGCGGAGCCGCCGCCGTGATCAGGGCCGGATGATCCAGCCGCCGTCGACGTGCAGCACCTGGCCCGTCATCCAGTCGCCGGCCGGCGAGCAGAGCAGCAGCAACGGCCCCACGAGTTCGTCCGGCTCGCCCCGCAGCCGCAGGTAGATGCGGTTTTCCAGCGCCTTGACGAACGCCGAGTCCGGCGGGGTCAGCGCGGCGCCCGCGTCGCTCATGGTGTTGCCCGGCGCGATGGCGTTGACGTTGATCTTGTGCGGCCCGAGCTCCTTGGCGAGCGTGGTCGTCAGGCCGACCAGGGCGATCTTGGTGATCCCATAGACGCCCTCGGGCGGATAGGCGCCGCCGGAGACCTGGTTGACGATCTTGCCGCCGCCCCGCGCCTTCATCATCGGCGCCAGCGCCTGGCAGCAGTTGAGCGCGCCGGTGACGTTCACCGCGATCGCCTTGTTCCAGTTCTCCAGCGAGATCTCCATCGTCGGGTACTGGACGATCTCGACCATCAGCGCGGCGTTGTTGACCAGGATGTCGACGCCGCCGAAGGCGTCCGCCGCCGCCTTGGCCATGGCGTCCACCGAGGCCCGGTCGGTGATGTCCACCTGCACCGGCAGCGCCTTGCCCCCGGCCGCTGTGATCTCGTCGGCCACCGCCTTGGCGCCCGCGCCGTTGAGGTCGGCCACGACCACCGAGGCTCCGGCCCTGGCTAGACCCATGGCGTAGGCCCGGCCGATGCTGTTGCCTCGGCCGCCCGCGCCGGTGACCACCGCCACCTTGCCGGTGACAGCATACTGTTCGACCGAAAACACCATCGGCGTCTCCCTCCCTTGAGTTATCGCTTCGAGGCCGCAGTGCAGCTCTAATTCACGCCGCGATCAACCTCAATGCTGGCTCTCCGGCATGCGCACGATCAACCCATCCAGCGCGTCGCTGACCTTGATCTGGCAGGACAGGCGGCTGTTGGGCTCCACGTTCTCGGCGAACTCGAGCATGGATTCCTCCATCGCCGACTTTTCGCCCGTCTTCTCCAGCCAGGCCTCGTCCACATAGACGTGGCAGGTGGCGCAGGCGCAGGCTCCGCCGCAATCGGCGTCGATGCCGGGGACGTTGTTCTTCACCGCCCCTTCCATGACCGAAAGACCCGGCTTCACGTCCTGCACGTGTTCCGTGCCGTCGAACTGGATGTAGGTGATCCTGGCCACGGCGCCCCTTACTCCTCGCCCTGCAAGTCTCCGGCGCACTGTCGGGACCCGCCCTATTGAGTGCGCTGATCTCTAGCGGCGGGGCCCCCGCTTGCCAAGCGCTCGATCCGCTGGCCAGTCGGACCTGCAAGGGGCGCAACTCATCGATTCCGTACCGCGGGGCCGGGCGTCTGCATTGGTCATTTCACGCCAGCGCAACAATCTCTGGATTTGAGTGTACCGAAACGGTGATTGGCCCTTGCGAGATGCAGGTGAAAGCTCGGGCCGAGGTCTCCGCCCGGCGCGCAGCCATCGGTGAAACCAAGCCCAGGAGCGACGACTTGTGATGAGCCCCGACCTCGAGACCTTCCGCCTGGCGGCGCGGGAGTGGCTTGCGGAAAATTTCCCAGCTGCGCTGCGCGGCCAGGAGCCGCTGATCGCCGCCGAGGGCGCGAAGGC
>JAQGIJ010000075.1 GCA_028291285.1 Phenylobacterium sp.
GACAGGCCGAAGCACAGGGTGTCCTCCCCCGACATGATCCGTGGCAGGTATTTCGCCCGGCCTTGCGGTGAGAGCCTGCCGATCACCGGGCTGGGGCCCTTGGCCCAGTGGCTGATCATATGGTGACCCAGCCAGTATTTGGCGCCGCAGAGGTGGTAGATCCGCTCCCAGGCGGCGAAATAGGCCAGCAGCCCGAGGCCGCCGCCGCCGATGTCCTCGGGCGCGCACATGGCGTAGAAGCCGGCCTCGGCGGCCGCCAGCCGGACCTCGCGGATGATCTCCGAGGCTTCCTTCGAGTAGATCCCTCCGGCGTACTTCCGCGAGGAGTCGCTGAGCAGGCTCTCGTGCTTCTCATGGCGCGGAAAGACCTCGCGGCGCAGGAAGGCTTCGACGCCCTCGGTCGCGGCCTGGACGTCCTCGGGGTATTGGGTGGCGATCGCCGACATTGAAGTGCCCTCGCAAGAACTCGGATAAGCTGTCTCAGTCCGCAGGGTCGCGGGTGGTCACGGCGCGGCCTCGCGGGACAACCGGAGCCGGTCCGGCTTGTTCATGCTGGTGAGCGGCAGCTCGGCGACGAACCTGACCCTCTTCGGCAGCTTGTATCCGCCGAGCCTTGGCCGCCCGAACGCGATCAGCTCTTCCTGCGAGAGCGCGGAGCCGGGCCGCAGCACCACGACCGCCTCCACGCGCTCGCCCCAGTATGCGTCGCTCGCGCCGTAGACGATGATCCCTTCCACCGCGGGGTGCTGCGACAGCACCATCTCAACCTCGTTGGGGAAGACGTTCTCTCCGCCGGAGATGATGATCTCCTTCTTGCGTCCGCTGATCGTCAGCCATCCCGAGGCGTCGAGGCGGCCCACGTCGCCGATCCGCACGCCGAGATCGGTGTAGGTCGCCTGGGTCTCGGCTTCCCGCCCCCAGTACTTCCGGGACCGCCAGGCGCAGTCGACCACCAGTTCGCCCTCTTCGCCAGGGGGCAGCGGCCTGAGCTCCGCATCCACGATGGTGACGCGGGCGCCTGGCCTGACGCGGCCGACGCCCGCGAGCCGCCCGGCGAGGAAGTCGTCGTGCCCGATATTGGCGACCGGCCCGAACTCGCTTGCCCCATAGGTGTGGCTGAGCCTGGCGGCGGGGAATTCGGCCATGAGCTGTTCGATGAAGGCCGGCGTCGTGGCGGTGGTGGCGATGCGCAGCTTGCTCACCCGCGATCTGTCGGTCGCACGGAAGTCGGGATGGGTGAGCAGGGCCTGGAAGACCGTCGGCGGCCCGAGGACGAAACTCGCGCCGCGGGCGATCGCCTCGAGCGCATGGTCCGCGGAGAAATGGTCCAGCAGGGTCACCTCGCCGCCGGCGAACAGTGTCGCGATCCAGCCGCTGAGGATGCTTGAGTGGAAGAAGGGCGAGAAATAGAGCTCGTGGTCCTGGCGTGAACGGCCCTCCTCGAACGCGCACGCCGCCGCCCACAACCAGACCGCCCGCTGAGTGTAGGCCGCGCCCTTCGGCAGGCCCGTGGTGCCTCCGGTGGGGATGATGATCGCGTACTCGAGCTCGTCGATCATCTGGGGCGCGGGACCGTCGGACCACAGCGGCGCCAACCGCTCGCGGATCGGCGCCGGGTCATTGGCGTTCGCCAGCAGCTGGACCTCGCCGCCGATCGCCCGGGCGAGGGGCTCGTGCTCGGGATCGCAGACCAGGAGCGAGGGCGAGAGGGGCGCCAGGAAGTCTGTGAGCTCGGCGGCGGTCAGCCGGATGTTGAGGCTGGTGACCACCGCGCCCCGCGCCAGGCAGCCGAGGATGGCGATCAGCTGCGCCAGGGACGGACGCATGGCGAGGGCCACGCGATCTCCCCGCCGCACGCCGGTCGCCGCGAGGCCGGCGGCGAAGGCGGACAGGGCGGCCACGAGTTCGGCGTAGGTCACCTGGCCGCCGGCGGCTTCCCGCACCGCGACCTTGCCGCCGCTCGTCTGGGCGAGCTTGCGCAGGTGCTCGGTGAACAGCAGGGGCTCGGCGTTCATCTGGGCAATCCCAGCAGCCGTTCGGCGATGATGTTGCGGCGGATCTCGGACGTGCCGCCGGCGATCGTGTCCATGAAGGCGCGCAGGTATTCGGCGACCCAGGTCTCGTTCGGCGCCGTCCGCTCCAACATCGCCGGGCCGAGGACCTCGATGGCCATCTGCTGGACCCGTTGCGCCAGCTCGGCGAAGTAGAGCGCCACCAGGGAGCTTTCGGCGCCCGGGATTCCCTGCCGCAGGCCGCGCGACACCGCGACGTAGGTCATGGCGCGCAGGGCGGCGACCTCCGCGTTGAGCGCCGCCAGGGCGGACATGATGGCCTCGTCCTCGATGACCATCCGCTCGCCCAGCACGTCCGGGGTGGCGCCGGCCAGCGCGATCAGGTCGTCCATCTGGCGCGCCAGCGCCATCTGACTGGTGATCAGGCCGGGGCCGCGCTCGAAGGACAGGGTGGACATGGCCACCTGCCAGCCGCCGTTCACCTGTCCCACCACATTGGACAGCGGGATGCGCACGGCGTCGTAGAACACTTCGCAATAGTGGTGACTGCCGACCATCGTCTTGATGGGCCGCACGGTGATCCCGGGCGTGCTCATGTCGCAGATGATCCAGGTGAGGCCGTGGTGGCGCCCGGCGGCCGGATCGGTGCGCACCAGCAGCTCCTGGAACTGCGCCAGGTGGGCGTGGCTGGTCCAGATCTTCTGGCCGGTGACCGTGAGGTGGTCGCCTTCGACCACGCCGCGCGTGCGGACGCCGGCGAGGTCCGACCCCGCGCCGGGCTCGGAGAAACCCTGGCACCAGACCGCCTCGCCCCGGAGGATCCGCGGCAGGTGGAATCGCTTCTGCTCGTCCGTGCCCAGGGCGATGAGGGTCGGGCCCGCGTGGTTGAGCGCCACCGACAGGCTGCCCAGCGGCGGGACGCCGCGCCGGCCGCACTCTTCGAACCAGATCAGCTGCTGGATCAGCGACAGCCCGCAGCCGCCGTATTCCTTCGGCCAGGAAATGCCGGCCCAGCCGCCCTCGTACTGCTTGCGCTGCCAGGCCAGATCGAAGGCGCGCATGTCCGGTCCGTCGGTCGGGCGAGGCGCGCCGGGCGCGTTCGCGGCCAGCCAGTCGCGGACGTCCTGGCGGAAACGGCGCTCGTCGGGGGTGAAGTCGATGTCCATGTCAGGCCTGCATCGAAGGCGCGATGAGCTTGGAGCGGTGCAGTCGCCGCGCGCCGCCGATCTGCTCCAGGAGGCGCGCGCGCTTCGTGAACAGGTGGGCTTCGCACTCCGCCGTGAACCCCAGGCCGCCGTGCAGCTGGATGTTGGCCGCCGCGCACTTGAGGGCCGCGTCGGTGGCGACGAACTTCGCGGCGGCGGCTTCAAAGTCCGCAGCCGGCTTGCCGCGTCCAAGGGACAGCGCCGCCATCATCGACTGCGCCCAGGCCGCCTCCGTCGCCAGGGCCATGTCCGCGCACCGGTGCTTGACGGCCTGGAAGGAGCCGATCTTGCGACCGAACTGCTCGCGCAATTTCACATAGTCGAGCGCATCCTGCAGGGCCGCCTCGGCGACCCCGCAAAGCATGGCCGCCACCATCACCATGGCGAAGGTCGGCAGCGGCTGGTCGTCCGCCGACACCCAGGCGTCTGCAGCCACGTCGTGCAGCGCGCCGACGCTGAGCTCGACGCCTTCGTCCAGCCCCGCGGTCGCCTCCGTCCCCTCGAAGGCGCCGAAGGGGAACAGCGCCGCGCCGTCATCGCTCCAGGTCAGCAGCAGATCGCCGGGCCTGCCGTCGAGGAGGTGGAACCGACCGCTGGCGCGGGGGCCGATACGGCATCGGCCGGCAGGGTTGGCGATGGCCACGACAACCTCGCCGGCGAGGATCGCCCGCGCCCGCGCCTGATCGCCCGCACGGGCCGCGACCTCGGCGCCGATCCGGGCGGCGAGCACATTGGGCGTGGCCAGGAACCGGCCGATCGCCCGGAAGAGCAGCAGGTCCTCAGGCGCGGCGTATCCCACGCCCCCCAGGGCTTCCGGCAGACCCAGGCCGAACCATCCCAGCTCGGCGTATCGGGTCCAGAGCGAGCGCTCCGCCGACGGATGCGAACGGGCGCGGTCCAGCAGCCGCGCCACCGGCGCTTCCGCCCGCAGGAAGGCGGCCACGCTGTCGGCGACCTGCTGCTGCTCGGGATTGGGGAGAAGATCCACGCGCTAAGCCCCGAAAGCCCGACGCAGGGACGCGCCGATCTCTTCGAAGGCGCGCTGCGCTATGGCGCTCGCCGGCGCCAGCGAGGGGAAGGCGTGCAGGGCGCCGGGGTAGAGCGACACCTGCACCGGAACAGCCGCCTGGCGCAGCCGCTCGGCGTAGGCGAGCCCCTCATCGCGCAGCGGGTCGTACTCGGCCAGGATGAGGTGCGCCGAGGCCACCCCGCTGAGGTCCGGGCTCTTGAGCGGCGCCGCCAGAGAGGACGCGCGGTCCTCGGCGCGAGGCGCGTACTGGTCCCAGAACCAGCGCATCATCTTGCGCGTCAGGTGCAGGCCTTCGCCGTTCTCGAGGTAGGAGGGCGTGTCGAAGTCGTCGTCGCAGACGGGCGAGATGAGGAGCTGCAGGACGAGGGGAATAGCCTCCCGCTCGGCCATGGCCGCGGCCGTGGCGAGGTTGGCGCCGGCGCTCGATCCGCCCACGGCGAGCTTGGCGCCAGGACCTGCGATCTCTTCCCGCCGTTCCCACGCCCAGGCCAGCGCCGCGCGGCAGTCGTCCAGCGGCGCGGGGAACCGGTGCTCCGGGGCCAGCCGATAATCCGCCGAGACGATCGCCGCCCCCGATGCTCGCAGCAGCGAACGGCAACGGGCGTCGTCGGACTCGACCGATCCCATCACCCAGCCGCCGCCATGGAAGTTGACCAGCAGTCCCGTGGGCGGCGTTTCGGCCGGCCGGTAGATGCGTAGGGGAATTTCGCCGTGCGGACCCGGGATCATGACGTCCGCAATCCCTATGGCGGCGTCCGGCTGGGGCGGCGGGATCGCGCGGCTCGTGCGCAGGCGCTGCGCGGCGGCCAGCGGCGGAAGACTGGTGAGGTCGACGGCCGAGGTGGCGGCCAGGGTGTCGAGCACCCGCTGCATGTCGGCATCCAGCGGCATGGTCAGGCGAGCCCCGGGGTGGCTGACGCAGCCGCTGCGAACGGGGCCAGCTGTTCGGCGATCGCTTCGGCGGTCCAGGCGCGGGCCTCGGGGGACACCGACTGGAAGGTGGCGGGCCGCAGGATCGCCAGCCTGCCCTGGGAGAGCCGGACGATCGACCCGTGCAGCGCCTTCGCCGCGGGCGACAGCAGGTAGACCGCCAGACACGCGATCTCCTCCGGCGGGGTTCCAAGGTCGGTGGCGTGGCGTTCGCGGGTCATCCGGGTGTCCGCGACCGGGGCCATGCCGAGGATGGTTATGCCGGCCGGCTTCTCCATCGCCCACACCGTGGTCAGGGTGGCGACGCCGCCCTTGCTGGCGCCGTAGATGCTGAGTCCGCTGATACCGAGGGCCGCGCCGGAGATCACGTTGACGATCGTGCCCTCGCGGGCCGGGTCCATCGCCCGCATGGCCGCCTGGCCCGCGTAGATCGAGCCGAGCAGGTTCACCTCGATGACCTGGCGCGCGCGCGCCGGGTCCGCGGCCTCGGCCGGTCCGTGCATGAACAGGCCGGCGTTGTTGATGAGACCGTCGATGGAGCCGAAGGCCTCGCAGCACTGGCGCACCATCGCCGCCGCCGCCGCCGGGTCGGCGACAGAATGGCTGGAGCATTCCGCGGCGCCGCCCGCGGCGCGGATCTCGTCGCAGACCGACTGCGCGCAATCGGCGTCGATGTCGTTGACCAGGACGCTGGCGCCGGCGGCGGCGCAGGCGATGGCATAGGCCCGGCCGAGACCTCGTCCCGCGCCGGTGACGACCACGTCGCGGTCAGCAAGCGAGATCATTCGCCGGCCCCTTTTCTCCGCCGCGCCAGCAAGGCGCCGACGAGGTAAAGCGCCGAGGAGACCGCCGCGGGAACGAGGACGATCAGAAGCGCCGTCCTGAGCGGGTTTGCGGCGCCGGCGGCCTTCATCGCATCGCTGAGCAGACCTGCGGCCAGGGGGCCGAAGGAGATGCCGATCCCGCTCTGCGCGAACAGCAGCACCGCGGAGCCCACGGCGTACATCCGTGGGTTGAGGCGCGAATGCATGAAGGCGAAGCTTGGCCCCGCCTGGATCATCATGCCCAGCTGGGCGACGAAGAAGAACGCCAGGAAGCCAAGGTAGTTGGCGCTGAGCAGCGCCAGCGCCAGCGCAGGCGCGCAGACCGCCAGGCAGAGAGCGACGGTCGCCAGACTCTTCCACGGGCGTTGGCTGAAACGATCGCCGACGAAGCCGCCCAGCAGCGAGCCCAGGACCCCGGCCACACCGACGCACAGGCCATAGGACCAGCCCACCTGGCTGGAGGTCAGCGCGAAGGTGCGCATCAGGTAGGCCGGGGCGAAGGCCTGGACGCCGCCGAAGGTGAAGCTGATCAGCACCTCGGCCGCCAGAACGATCACCAGCGGCGGCTGGCCGAAGATCATCTTCAAGGTGGTCGCCAGACTGGGCGCCTCGCCCGGCGAGGCCACCTTCGCGACCCGCCGCTCCGGCTCACGCACGGTCAGCATCATCAGCAGAGCCAGCAGGACGCCCGGAATCCCCAGGACGAACATGGCCACCCGCCAATTGGCCATGTCGTTGATCCAGCCGCCTGCGGCCAGGCCGATCAGCACACCCAGGTAGGCGCCCATGAAATAGAAGCCCAGGGCGCGGGACCGGTACTTCGGCGAAAAGTAATCGCTGATCATCGAGTGGGCCGCGGGCGAGCAGGAGGCTTCGCCGACCGCCACCCCGATCCGCGCGCCCGCCAGCTGCCAGAAGTTCGTGGCGAAGCCCCCGGCCGCCGTCAGGCCGCTCCACACGAGCAGCGACACGCCCAGTATGCCCTTGCGCGAACCCTTGTCGGCGATCCGGGCCACGGGGATGGCCAGGGTCGCATAGATCAGGGTGAACATCATGCCGCTCAGCAGTCCGATCTGGGTGTCGGAGAGCGACAGATCCTTCTTGATGGCCTCGACCAGGATGAACGGGAACTTCCGGTCCACCATGCTCATCACGTAGGCGAGCATCAGGACCGAGGCGACGTACCAGGCGTACGGCGAAGGCCGCGCGTCGTCGGGAGCGGTGACGGTTGGCGCCTCCGCCAGATCGACTGAGTCTAGGCCCACTGCGCGTTCCCCTCGCCCTTCCAGTACTCATCGACGGCGGGCTGGCCTCTGTTGAGCCGCGCCCGCCGCCGAGGCTTTAGTAGGTGTAGGCGACCTGCACGCCGAAGGTGCGGGGCGCGGCGTAGGCGCCGTAGTCCGCCGAGGTGCTGTTGCCGACCACGATGAAGTAGGTGGTGTCGGTCAGGTTCTTACCCCAGACCGAGAAGCGGGTGTGTCCGTCCGGCGTGGTCCAGCCGAGTTGGCCGTTGAGCAGCATATAGCTGTTCTGCTGGAGACGATCCGACGGCTCCCAGTAATATTTGGCCGTTGCGAATATATTGGCGGAGGCGTCGAATTCCCCGCCCATCAGCGCTCTCCGATATTGCGCCCCGGCGTTGACGGTCCACTTCGGCGAACGGATCACGGTCCGGCCGGTGACGTCGCAGACGATCTGGCGGTTGCCGCCCACCGGCGTCCCCGTGCCGGGCACGCAGGAGGTCGCGGGCACAGGGTTCGACGTCGTCAGCGGGAAGGTGATGTTGGCGCCGGTGAAGTCCTTGTATTTCGCGTCCAGCAGCGAAAGGCCGAAGTTGACGGTCAATTCCGGCGTGACCCGGCCGTCCACTTGGAACTCCGCGCCCTTGATCACGGCCGCAGCCGCGTTGCCGAGCGTCACCAGCGCCGCGCCGGCCAGGCGGGCCGAGACCTGAATGTCCTTGTAGTTGTAGCGATAGGCCGCCACGGAGGCGCGCCAGGCGCCCGCACGCAACGTCTTGGCCCCGATCTCGTAGGCGTCAATCTTTTCCGGAGCCACCGGGATTCCGTTGAGCGCCGTGGCGTTGAACTGGCCGCTCTTGAAGCCCTTGCTGAACGAGCCGTAGAGATTGACCACATCGGGGATCTCGTACTTCACCACCAGGCGCGGGGTGACGTCGTCCCAGTGGTCGGTGAACGACCGATCCGGCGAGGTGGGCGACAGCTTCCCGAAGTTCACCTTCCGCTCGTAGCTGTAGCGAAGCCCGGCGGTGATCGACACGCGATCGATGGGGCTGAAGGTGGCTTCGCCGAAGACGGCATAGGCGTCGGTCTTCACCCGGGCGACCGTGTAGGTGTTCTGCGGAATGGCGATGATGGGCACATAGCCCGAGACGCTTTGAAAGACGTAGACCCCGCCCACCCACTGGATCTTGCTGTCGGATGGCGAGTTGAGCTGGAACTCCTGGGTATAGGTGTCCGAGGGCTGGTAATATATCGAGGTGCGGACTTGCACCAACGTGCCGTCGACGTCAGCCCTCCCACGGTACTTCTCGTGCCGCGCTGAGGTGAGCGACATGAATGACGCCCAGCCCAGGTTGACGTCCGCGCGGAAGCTGGCGCCTTCGGCGTTGATGATGTTCCGAGGACGCACCGTGAGCAGATATTGATAGGGGCCGGTCGGGATCGGGGCGGACGGGTTGAGCGTGCGGCCCACGGTGTTCCCATTGATGGCCACCGAGGCGATGTTGGTCGTGTCTTCCGACTGGCTGGTGTCCAGGGAAAGCGTGAACTTCAAGCTGTCCGTCGGCTTGTAAAGGATCTTCGCCCGGACGCCGGAAAAGGTGGTGGCCGCCGTCTTTCCCCCGCGGATCAGATCCTTCACATAACCTTCGTCGTTATGGTAGAGAACCGACAGGTCGGCGGCGACATTGTCCGTGATCTTTCCAGAGACATAGCCTGCGGCGTCGGTGGACTCCAGGTTGCCCCGGCCGATCGAGATCTTGCCAGTGGGCGTGAACGACGGCTCCTTGGTGATGATGGTGATGGCGCCGCCCGTGGCGTTGCGGCCGAACAGCGTTCCCTGCGGCCCCTTGAGCACCTCGATCCGTTCGATGTTGTTGAACTGGAAGGCGTTGGAATTCATCTGGGCGTAGTAGACGCCGTCCACGTAGATCGCGACGTTCGCCTCGTCCCCGGGGGTGATGCTGGTCGAGGAGATCCCGCGGATCGCCGGCTGAGTATAGGCGCCGGTCGCGGACATGATCAGGCCCGGCGTGACCTGCGAAAGCATGACGCTGGTGTTCACGCCGGAGGCGCCCAGGCGCTCGGCGGAGATCGAGCTCACCGAGGCCGGCACGTCCTGCACCCGCTCCTCGCGGCGGCGCGCGGTGACGACGATCTCGTCGACCAGGCTTGTCGAGGCAGGCGCCGCGGTTTGCGCCAGCGCGTACCCCGGCACGCCGATGGAGACCGCCAGGCTGGACGCCGCCGCCAGTAGCTGAAGCTTGCGGCCATAGTTCGTATTTAAGCAGATCAAGATTATCCCCCCTGTATATCTATGGTTTTTCGTGGCTATTTACTTGAGGGCGAAGCCCTCGTATCCGCTCGCCACGGCCTGGTTGGCGCGCTCGACATAGGCCGCGAGGCCGCCGACGTAGGGCATGAACACATGCGATCCGTCGGCGTTGACGTGGACCATGTAGTTCTTGACCCGCACGCGCAGCAGCGGACGGGCCGCCTCCGCCACGTGCCCGGTCCAGGCGTCCTGCGCGTCCTCAGTGGGCTCGATGGTGGCGAAGCCCTTCTCGCGCATGTAGGCGATGCAGTCGGCGATCCAGTCGATGTGGTACTCGTTCATCAGCACCATGTTCACCAGCACCGACGGGCTGCCCGGGCCGGTGACGATGAACAGATTGGGAAAGCCCGCGGTCATCAGGCCCAGCATGGTCCGCGGCCCGCGATCCCAATGGTCGGTCGGGGACTTCCCGTGCTCGTTGCGGATATTGGCGCGATCGATCGCTCCGCTGAACGCGTGGAACCCTAGAGCGAAGACGATGAGGTCCAGGTCGTAGCTGGCGGCGCGGGTCTTGATACCGGTTTCGGTGATCCGCTCTATGGGATCACGCGAGATATCCACCAGGGTCACGTTCGGGCGGTTGAAGGTCTCGTAGTATCCGATGTCGAGGCACAGGCGACGGGTTCCGATCGGATGGTCCCTGGGCGCGAGCAACTCCGCCACCGCCGGGTCCTTGACCGTTTCGCGGATCTTCTCGCGCACGAAATCCGCCACGATGTCGTTGGACGCCTGGTCCACGGACTGGTCGGCGAAGACCTCCTTCATGCCCTGGCCGCCGCGCGCCCACTGGCGCTCCAGCCGTTCCCGTTGCTCGGCCGGGGTGTAACTCGCGGCCGGCGCGCCGCGCTCGCGGCCGGTAATCCCGCCCTGGGTGGCGAAAAGCCTTGCGCGGGCGGCCGGCACGTCGGCCGCCACCGCCTCATAGCTCGCCGGGTCGATAGGACCGTTCTGCGCCGGCACCGAGAAGTTCGGCGTGCGCTGGAACACATGGAGCTGGCTGGCCTGCTCGGCGAGATGCGGTATCGCCTGCACGCCGGACGAGCCGGTGCCGATGACGCCGATTCTTCGACCCTGGAAATCGGCCGGCATGTCGGGCCAGTGGGAGGTCTGAACCCATTCGCCCTTGAAGGTCTCGAGACCGGGGAAGTCGGGCGTGCGGGCCGCCGAAAGGTTGCCCGTGGCCATCACCAGGAAGCGACAGGTGAATCGCCGACCCGCGCCGGCGGTCACATGATAGCGCCCTTCCTGCGGACGCCATTGAGCGCCGGTCATGGGGGTGCTGAACAGGATGTGGCGCCGGACGTCCAACCTGTCGGCCGCAAAGTTGATGTAGCGCAGCAGCTCCGGCTGTGCGGCGTAGCGCTCGCTCCAGCGCCATTCGCGGTAGAGCTCGGGCGAGAAGAAATAGCTGTAGTCGACGCTGTCGAGGTCGACCCGCGCCCCCGGATAGCGGTTGTGGAACCAGACGCCGCCGACGCCGGCGGCGCTTTCCAGTCCAAGAACCGAGAAACCCTGCTGGCTGAAGCGATGGAGGGCGTACACCCCGCCGAATCCAGCGCCCACGACGATGACGTCAAAATCCGCATCGTACGCAACTTGAGCGTCGGAACCGTCCGATAGCGTCACACAACTCTCCGGCTTCATCGCCCCCGCCGGAGGCGCGGCTGATCGCGCCGCGCAAGGGTGAAGGACCTCAGGACGGGCCGGAATAGGCCCTCATGGCGAAGCTCCGTCCAATACCGATGCCTCGGCCGATCGATGCGGATTGGTTATGGGTATTGACGGATGCGGAAGTGTGGAGACCCATCCGCTCGCCGTTGGAGGATCGTCGTCCACCGCGCGGCGCCGCCGGGTCAACTCATAGGGCTGGCCCCAAGAGACGTTCGGGAGGGTTGAACATGTCCGCCAACTGGGTGGAGCTGCGACCGCTGCGCTACTTCGTCATGGCGGCGGACGAGTCCAATCTGACGCGTGCGTCAGAATTGCTGCACGTATCCCAACCGGCTATGTCGCGTCAGCTCAGCACGCTTGAAGAGAACCTCGGCGCGAAGCTGTTCGACAGGATGCCGCGGGGGATGCGCCTAACTCCCGCCGGCGAGCGTCTGCTGCCCCACGCCCGCGCCATCCTGGCCCAGATCGACACCATGGTCGACGACATGGATCGCATGGCGCGCGGCAAGCTCGGCGCCATCCGTATCGGCCTCAGTCCTGTGGCGATGGATCTTCCAAGGACGCGTCAGGTCTTGGATGCGCAGATGCGAACGGACAGCAACGTCGACCTCATTCTGGAGGTCAATCCGTCATCCCTGCAGATCGCACGCCTGTGCAATGGCGAGCAGGATGTCGGCTTCCTGTTCTCCGAGGAGCCGCACAACCCCCATGTGAACCTGGCGCTTGTCGAACAGCATCAGCTTGGTGTGGGGCTGAGTACAAGGCACCCGCTGAATGCGCTGGCGAGCCTCACCTTCGACGACCTGCGCCCCTATGATTTTGTCGGCAGATTCACCAGCTCGGCCCTGGATCGCACGCTACGGGAGTGGAATTTCCGGCCCCGGGCCGTTCAGCAGATCACCGACACCAAGCTCATGCTGCAGGTGATCGCGTCAGGACACGGCCTGGCGTTCATCAATACCGCCTGGGCGCAGGGGCCTGTGGAGGGCGTGACGGTCCGCCGGGTAGATGGTCTTGACGTGCCGCTTCCGATCTACATGGCGTGGCGTTGCGAAGAAACGCAGCCGGTGATCCTCAACTTCGTGGAACGGGCGCTGGGCGTGATCGGTACAGGGCCGGCAGGCTGAGGCCTGCGTCAGGCCTGATTGGCGGGCGTCGCGAGGAGGCGCTGGGCGGCGGCGTCGAGCTGTTTCAACGCCGCCTGGGCATGACCCAACTCCTCGCGCACCAGGGCCGCGAGCCCGGCCCGCGCGCCGGCCCGCAGAAGCTGGCTTCCACGTTCACTGCCAACCGCCTCGAGCGAGTCCAGCTCCGCGAAGGCGATGAGCGCCCCGCCAAGCGCCGCCTGCGCCGTCTGCCGCGGCGGGATCGGCCAGGCGGAGATCGCGCGGCCTTCCGGTCCGGGATCAGGTCCCGGATGGGGCCCGTCCCAGGGCAAAACCGGGATCTTCAGCTCCTCATAGAAGAGCGGCGGCACGACGAGCTGCATGACCGTGCAGGGCGGTGCGAAGCGGATGGCGTAGTCCCAGGCGTACGCGCCCAGCTTCAGCGCCGAGACGCGGCTGGTCTCCAGCACCTCGCGCACCTGGTGGTGCAGGGCGACCTGGACCACCAGCCC
>JAQGIJ010000084.1 GCA_028291285.1 Phenylobacterium sp.
TCGTTGATCGCCACCACCTCGATGTCGCGCCGCGCATGTTCGATGATCGAGCGCAGGACCAGCCGGCCGATGCGGCCGAAGCCGTTGATGGCGACGCGAACGGGCATGAGGAGGTCTCCTTGTGAGCGCAAGACTTGCAGTCTAGCGCTTGTTTTGCGGGGCGTTTTTTCGGGCGGGGGTCCCGAAGTCAACCCCTCGCAAGGTGAAGTTTCTGAGGCAACGGCGCAGGCGCGGCCCCTGGGCGCGCGCCATTTCGGACAAAACCCACCGAGGCCGAGCTTGTTCCAGCCGCGGATGTCGCGCCGTGAGCGCTTAGCCCAGCTTCGCCTTGGCGGCGGCGGCCACCGCCTCGCCGGTGATGCCGAAGTGCGCGTAGAGCGCCTTGTCGGGCGCGCTCGCGCCGAAGCCGGTCATGCCGACGAAGGCCCCGTCGGCGCCGATGAAGCGGTCCCAGCCCATGCGCACGCCGGCTTCCACCGCCACCCGCACCTCTGTCTCGCCGATCACCGCCGCCTGGTAGTCGGTCGGCTGTTCCTCGAAGCATTCGAAGCAGGGCACGGAGACGACCCGGGCGCCGATCCCTTCCGCCTCCAGCCGCTCGCGCGCGTCTAGCGCCACCCCCACCTCGGAACCCGAGGCGAAGAGGGTCACCTGCGCCGGGTGGCCCGCCCCGGCCAGCTGGTAGGCGCCGCGCGAGGCGAGGTTCTCGCCCACGGCCTGGGTGCGCACGGCCGGGACCTTCTGGCGCGAGAGGGCGAGGATCGACGGCCTCGACTTCGCCGCCAGCGCGATCTTCCAGCACTCGGCGGTCTCCACCGCGTCGGCCGGGCGGAAGACGTAGAGGTTGGGCATGGCGCGTAAGGACGCCAGGTGCTCGACGGGCTGGTGGGTGGGGCCGTCCTCGCCCAGGCCGATGGAATCGTGGGTGCCGACGTGGATCACGCGGATCCCCATCAGCGCCGCCAGCCGGATCGCCGGGCGCGCGTAGTCGGAGAACACCAGGAAGGTCCCGCCGTAGGGGATCACCCCGCCGTGCGCCGCCATGCCGTTCATCGCCGCGGCCATGCCGAACTCGCGCACGCCATAGTTCACGTAGCGGCCGGCGTAGTCGGGGGCGTCGAGGATCTGGGTGTTCTTGACGAAGGTGTTGTTGGAGCCGGTGAGGTCGGCCGAGCCGCCCAGCAGGTCCGGGATCTCGCCGAAGATCCGCTCAAGCACCGCGCCGGAGTGCTGGCGGGTCGCCGCGGCGGGCTTCGACGCCTCGGCCTCGGCGATGAAGGCGTCGAGCCGCTCGAGGGCGTGGCGCGGCAGCTCGCCCGACATGGCGCGCTCGAACTCCGCCTGCTGGCCGGAGGCGTCGAGCCGCGCCTCCCAGGCCTTGCGGGTCTTCCCGCCGCGCCGGCCGGCGGCGCGCCAGGGACGGTAGACCGCCTCCGGGACCACGAACGGCTCGTGCGGCCAGCCGAGGTTCTCGCGCGTCGCGGCGACCTCGGCCTTGCCCAGCGCCTTGCCATGCACGTCGTGGCTTCCCTCGAAGTTGGGCGAGCCTTTGCCGATCTTGGTCCGGCAGGCGATCAGCGTCGGCCGGTCCTGGCGCACCGCCCAGGCCATCGCACGGCGGATCTGGGCCACGTCGTGGCCGTCGATCGCCTTCACCGCCCAGCCCGCCGCCTTGAAGCGCGCCGGCTGGTCGGTGGCGTCGGAGAGGCCCACGGCGCCGTCGATGGTGATGTGGTTGTCGTCCCAGAGCACCGTCAGCCGGGCCAGCTTCAGCCGCCCGGCCAGGCTGATCGCCTCGTGGCTCACGCCCTCCATCAGGCATCCGTCGCCGGCCACCACCCAGGTGCGGTGGTCGACGAGCTCAGGGCCGAAGCGGGCCGCCAGGTGCCGCTCGGCGATCGCCATGCCGACGGCCGCGGCGAGGCCCTGGCCGAGCGGGCCGGTCGTGGTCTCCACGCCCGGCGTGTGGCCGTATTCCGGGTGGCCGGGCGTCTTGGAGCCGAGCTGGCGAAACGCCTTGATCTCCGCCAGCGTCATGCCGGTGAAGCCGGTGAGGTGGAGCAGGGAATAGAGCAGCATCGAACCGTGGCCGGCCGACAGCACGAAGCGGTCGCGGTCGGCCCAGTCCGGACGGCTGGCGTCGAACTTCAGGAATCTGGTCCAGAGCACGGTCGCGACGTCGGCCATGCCCATCGGCATCCCGGGGTGGCCGCAGTTGGCCTGTTCGACGGCGTCCATCGAGAGCGCGCGGATCGCGTCGGCCATGGTCTGGAGGTTGGCGGGCATTTCAGTCCAAGGAGGCTTTCGTCGGAGCGACTGCGCGCGGCCTCGCACGCGCGCGGGCCATGGTCAAGAAAGCCGCTCTCTGCGGCGCGCCATCTGGAGGAACCGGCCGGCGGCCTATAGATTGACCGCCACAGCGACCTGGGACGGAGTGCGCATGATCCGGGACACCGCGGGCGAGAGCGCGCTGGAGCTGGCGGCCAGGCGGCTCGACCGCGCCATCGCCGCCCTCGAGCAGCGCCTGTCGCAGGGCGCCAACACCGCCGAGCCCGAGGCGGGCGACCTCTTCGGCGAGCCGGCCCACGCGCGGCTGACGGCCGAGCTCGACCGCGCCCGCGCCCGCGAGCAGGAGCTGGAGGCGGCGGGCGCCGAGGCCTCTGCGGCGCTGGGTCGCGCCATCCAGGAAATCCGCGCGGCGCTGAACGGCGCGGCGCCATCGGCGGAGCCGTAGATGGCCCAGGTCACCCTCGACGTGAACGGCCGGCCCTATGTGGTCGGCTGCGAAGACGGCCAGGAACAGCACCTGACCGAGCTCGCCGAGCTGTTCGACCGCCACGTGCGCCAGGTGGGCCGCGACCTCGGCCAACTCGGCGAGACCCGGCTCTTCCTGATGGGCGCGCTGCTGCTCGCCGACGAGCTCACCGAGATCAAGGCCAGGCTGTCGGCCGTCCAGGCCGACCTCGGCCGCCTGCAGTCCGACCACGCCCGCGTCGAGACCCGCGCCGTCGCCGCCCTCGACTCCGCCGCCCGGCGGATCGAGAAGCTGGCCGGCGGGGACAAGGCGGCGTGACCTCTCCCTCTCTCCCCGAAATGGGGCGAGGGCTTTCGGAACGGCGCTTGAGAACCGGCGGCCGGCCCACTACGTTAGAGCCTCGGCGGGTCTGCTGCGGCTCACGTCGAAGGCGACATATCCCAGCGACCTTAATTCTCTCTAAGGGAGCTGTCCCTGGCCGGGACCGTGGTCCCGGGCACACGGCGCCCACCTGGTGTACCAGGTCGAGGGGGTGAAACAGTCCTTCACGGTTCTCGCGGCGCCGCCACCCTTTGCTTAAGCTCCAGGCCGTGACCCCGGTCCCCGACAAGACCGCCCTTCGCGTGCGCCTCCGCGGCCTGCGCCGCCGGCTCGCGGCCGAGCTTCCCGACGCCGCCCGGCGCGCCGCCGAACGCCTGCCGCTCGATCGGCTGCCCCCCTATCGCGTGTTCAGCCTGTACCATCCGCTGGGCTCGGAAATGGATCCGGCGCCGCTCCTGGACGAGCTCTGGAAGGGCGAGGCCAAGCCCACGCTTCCGGTCGCCGTCGACCGCCATTCGCCGCTGATCTTCCGCCTCTGGAACAAGGGCATGCGCCTGGAGCCCGACGCCTTCGGCATCCCCGCGCCGGTCCCGATCATGCCGGCGCTGACGCCGGACCTGGTGATCGCCCCGGTGCTGGGCTTCGACCGCCGCGGCCACCGGCTGGGCCAGGGCGCCGGCCACTACGACCGCACGATCGCGAACCTTCGGTCGAACAAGTCCGTTTTCGTCATTGGCCTCGCCTATTCCGGCCAGGAGGTCGCCGAACTGCCCGCCGAGCCCCACGACGAGCGCCTCGACGCCATCCTGACCGAGACGGACTACATCGAGGTCGGCTAAGGACAGGCGATGCGGTTTGCTTTCTTTGGAGACGTGATCGGCCGGTCGGGCCGCGAGGGCCTGGCGGAGCACCTGCCGGGGCTGCGGCGCCGGCTCGGCCTGGAGTTCGTCATCGTCAATGCGGAGAACGCCGCGGCGGGCTTCGGCATCACCGAGGCCACGGCGCGCGAGCTCTTCGACGCCGGCGCCGACTGCCTGACGCTCGGCAACCACTCCTGGGACCAGCGCGAGGCGCTGACCTACATCGTCCGCGAGCCGCGGCTGATCCGGCCGCTGAACTATCCGGCGCTGGCCGACGCGCCCGGCCGCGGCTCGCAGCTCTTCGAGACTGACGCGGGCCAGCGGGTGCTGGTGGTGAACCTGCTCGGCCGGGTGCACATGGACAGCCTCGACGATCCGTTCGCCGCGGTGGACCGCGAGCTGGAGGCCTG
>JAQGIJ010000095.1 GCA_028291285.1 Phenylobacterium sp.
CTGCACTATGCGGCCCGGGTCTTCTACGTCGACCCCGGCGTCCAGCTGGGGCAGGCGGTCCGCGTCGGCGATGTGATCGGCGCGCACCACAGCCTGGAGCAGAAGTATCCGGGCGGCATGACCGACCACGTGCACCTGGAAATCATCGACACCCACGGCGCGCGGATCGACGCCACCCAGGTGATCACCGCCAAGCTTGAATCCGTTTCGGCGCGGGCGCGCGGCTGATAGGGCGGCCCATAGAATTTGTCCCTGGCGCATAGATTTTGTCCCTGCCCCTCTTGCCTTGGGGGGCCCGGGGGACTTTTGAGGGCCAATTCCGGGACAGCTGAGCGACAAAGTTTGTCCTTTGGAGGTGTCCCTCAGGGACATCTTTGCCAAGCTGTTGTCCCCCAACGGGTTCGCGTGTCCGGCAATCGGACCGCCTTACGCGCCACTGCCTGGCTCGTAAGTGGGCGAGGGGAAGAAATCGCCGCGAACAGCTTCTCGGGGTGGGATTGATCGGACCTTGGCCAGGGGTTGCGCTATAACAACGTTCTGTGACGAGGCGGCTGCCTGTTCCAGGTTCAGACTCGATAGATTGAGGGGGCGATGTCCGTCATCCGGCTCATCGGGACCCGCGGCAGGCGCACACAGCGGCTAGCTGTACATTCGCCCGATCCACGGCCGAGCCAGGATTCGCGGATTTCGGAGATCGACCTGGCCCGAGAGCCGGCGTTTCGCCTCAACAACGTGGAGGTGCGGCCTTCGACCCTTGAGGTGCTCGCCCCTGGGCGGCGGGAAGTGCTCGAGCCGCGCGTGATGCAGGTGTTGACGGCGCTGGCGCGGCGCCGCGGCGAGGTGGTGTCGAAGGACGACCTGACAGATGCCTGCTGGGGCGGGCGCGTCGTGGGCGAGGACGCCATCCAGCGCTGCATCGGCCGGCTCCGACGGTTGGCGGGCTCCGTCGGCGGTTTCGAGATCGAGACCCTGGCGCGGGTTGGCTACCGGCTGTCCGAGAGCCAGGCGCCCGCGGCGACCGCCGATGCGAGGGCCCGACCCCGCCCCCGATGGCGGCTCGCCTTGGCGTCGGGCCTGGCGGTTCTAGTTCTGGCGGCCGGCTGGGTCGGTCTGCGCTCGCTGCGCCCGCCCCCGCCCGACATTCACCGCGTGGTGGTGCTGCCGTTCCGCCTGCTGGGCGGGGACGCCAGGGCCGCCGCCTTTGCGGCCAGGGTCTCCGACGAACTGGTGGGCGTGCTGAACCAAGCGGCGATCCCAACCTCGGCGCCGGGCGCCGGCGCCGACGGCGACCTCGCCCTCAGCGGCACGGTCTACGAAGAGGCCGGCGTCATGCGGGTCAGGGTCCAGCTGGACGACGCAAGCTCCAAGCTCATTTTGTGGTCGTCCCAGTTCGAGCGCCCGGTCGGCGAGGCGGCGGCGGTGCGCGCCATGGTCGCCGGCGCGGCCACGGAAGCCATCTACAGCGCTCTCGAACAGTCCAAGCAAAAGGGGCTGAAGGTCAGCCCGGCCTCGCTCGCCGCGGGCATCCGGGGATCCGCAGCGCTTAGCAACCCACAGGTCTCGACGCGCGGCGAGCCGCTGCGCGCCTTTCAAGAAAGCGTCTCGCTCGCCCCGAACTCCGCCAACGCCCATGCCGATTTCGCCTTGGCCCTGGCGGGCGCCAGTTGCGAAGCCTGCCAGGTGGGCTCCAAGACAGACGGCGCGAAACTGGCGATGCAAGCGCGGCAGGAGGCGGCACGGGCGATCGCCATAGACCCGACACAGGCCGGCGCAGCCTACTACACGCTCTACGTCATGGAGTCTCTGGATCACCCGCGGGAGCTGGCGCGCCGTGAAGACCACATCCTGCAGGGCCTCGCCAATGCGCCGGACTTCCCGTACCTCCACATGCAGGAGTGCCGGTTTCTGCTGCTGGTCGGGCGAGTGGAAGCCAGCCTCCGCTACTGTCAGAGGGCCATCGCCCTGCGCCCGCTGTCGACACCGCCCGGACACACCTACGCGCGCGCGCTCTTTCTGGGCGGCCGGGCGGATCTGGCGCGGAGCCATATCGCCCGGTTGCTGGCCTTCCATCCCGACGACTTCGCGCTGAAGAGCGTGCTGTTCGATATCGAGGCGTTCAGCGGCGCGCCCGGGGAGGCCTTGAAACTTCTTCAGGCTCCGGACGCGCCGCCGGGGCCGGGTGTCGAGGCGTTGAAACTGTTGCTTCGCGCGCGGAGCACCGGCGCCGACCAGGATATCGCGAGCGCCTTGAACGCCCTGCGCAGCGCCACCCGGCAGCGGAAGCTCGACCCCCGGTACCTCATCCTCGGGGCCGCCGCGCTCGGTCGGATCGACGACGCCTTCGCCGCGATCGACGAATTCCCGACCAGCCCGGACCCGGAGCAGAGCTACATCTTCGAACCGGTCGCCGCGCCGCTCCGGCGGGACCCTCGGTTCTGGCCGGTCGCCGTGCGCCTAGGGCTGGTCCGCTATTGGCGTGAACGGAAGGTGTGGCCGGACTTCTGCTCCGATCGGAGCCTCGCAATCGACTGTGAAGGGATGGCCAGGACCGTTTCCAGCGCACCGGTCCGGAGCGCGAACTGACCCCGGAGGGGTGAAACATGGGACGACGCAGCCTTGCCGGTTGCCTGGCGGCCACCTCCGTGGCCGGCGTCGCCGTGATTGCGCCGCCTGCGGATGCCCAGACCAACGCTCCCGGCGGGAGCGCGGGCCAGATGCTGGAGGAGCTCGTCGTCACCGCCCGCAAGCGGGAGGAGTCCCTGCAAAGGGTCCCGGTCGCCGTCTCCAGCGCGACAGGCGCCGCGCTGGAGAGCCGGAATATCCGCCAGCCGTCGGACCTCGCCAGAACCGTTCCGAGCCTCATGGTTCAGTCGGACAACGCCGGATCCGTCAACACCGCCACCATCATCCTGCGCGGGCAATACGCCAGCGACATCCTGCTGAACATGAGCCAGCCGGTC
>JAQGIJ010000112.1 GCA_028291285.1 Phenylobacterium sp.
ATGGCCCGGCGCGCCACCGGCCGGATCGCGCCCCCCTCCCGGCTGGCGCTCCTGGCCGGGGTGATGTTCGCCCTCGACCTCGGCTTCTGGCACTACGGCATCAAGTACACCTCGGTGGCCAACGCCACGGTGCTCTCCAACCTGACGCCGGTGGTGGTGACGGCCTTCGCTTGGATCTTCCTGAAGCAGCGGCCGCGCGCCCTGTTTATCCTGGCGGTGGCGGTCGCGGTCGCCGGGGCCTGGTTGATGGCCAGCCAGCGCCGCGGCGCGGCGGGCCTGGATCCGCCGCTCGGCGATGCGCTCTCCGCCCCGACCGCGCTGTGGTACGCCCTCTACATGCTGGCGATCGGCCAGGCGCGGCGGCGCGAGAGCGCCAGCGCGCTGATGTTCTGGTCGAGCGTGGTCGGCTGTCCGCTGGTGCTGGCGGCGGCCTGGGCGCTCGGCGAGCACATCCTGCCCGCGGGGCCCGCGGGCCTCGCAGCCTGCGTGGCGCTCGGCGTCATGCACGTGGCCGGCCAGGGCTCGATCGCCTGGGCGATGGGCCGCCTGCCGACCTCGACGGCCTCGGTGGTCGTGCTGGTTCAGCCGGTGGTGGCTGCAGGCCTCGGCTGGCTCGTGTTCCGCGAGGCGATGGGCCCGCTGCAGGCGCTGGGCGCCGCCGTCGCGCTGGCGGGCGTGGTGCTGGCGCAGTGGGCCTCGCGTGGGACGAAACCCGCCCCCTGACGGGGCGCATCGATCAACGCATGACGCCGGACAGATAGAGCAGCACGATCACCGGCAGGGGAACGCCGATCAGCCACCACCAGAGCATGCCCGTCATGGGCTCAGGCCTCGTTCTCCCTCCAGCATCCTCGGTAGACGGGGAACGCGAGCGGAACATCACCGTTCCGCTTCCCCCACGCCATCGGAAGCGAAGCCCTGGGGGGTGAGGCCCCAGGCCTGACGCGCGGTCTCGATGGCGGCGAGCTTGGCGTCGAAGGCCGACCAGTCGTCGGCCTCGGCGATCGGCGCCCAGAGCGCCTCGATCTCGTCGTAGAGCAGCTCCTCCGGCTCCGGCCGGGCGAAATAGGGATGCACGAGCCGCTCGGGCCGGTCGGCCTCGTAGGGTTCGATAAGGCGGCGGAACTCGACGACGGCCTCGGCCGCGTAGAGCTCCGCCCGCGGGCCTGCGAGCGCGCGACTCTCGTCGCCGCAGAACCAGTCGAAGAAGAAGGGCTCCCAGCGCAGCGCCTCGCCGCCCGCCGCCAGCGCCTTGAACGCCCTCTCGACGAGATCCGCGTCGGCCTCGAGCCCGCGTGGCCGCAGGCCCAGCCGCTCGAGCATGGCGCCCACCAGCTCGCCTCGGTAGGCCGGTCCAAAGCCGTTCAGGGCTTCGATCAGAGGCTCGGTCCCTGTGACCAGCGTGAACGTTCCCGCAAGCTGCTGCAGGTTCCAGAACACCGTCTCCGGCTGGCGTCCGAAGGCGTAGAGGCCGGCGTGGTCGAAATAGGCCGCCGTGAAGTTCGGGTCCGACCGCGGCAGGAAGCGGTACGGGCCGTAGTCGAAGCTCTCGCCCGTCAGGTTCATGTTGTCGGTGTTGAGCACCCCGTGGACGAAGCCCGCCGCCATCCACCGCGCCGCCAGCCTGGCCGTACGCGCCACCACCGCCTGCAGCAGCGCGGTCGGCCGATCGTTGGCGCCCTCGAGATGCGGATAGTAGTTGGCGACGACATGGTCGATCAGCGCGGTGATCCGGTCCGGACGCTCGAAGAAGGCGTGCCGCTGGAACGAGCCGAAGCGGATATGGCTGTGCGAGAGCCTCGTCAGCACCGAGGAGCGGGTCGGGCTGGGCTCGTCGCCGCGCACCAGGTCCTCGCCGGTCTCCACCAGCGAGAAGGAGCGGGAGGTGGGCACGCCGAGCGCCTCCAGCATGGCGGTCGCCAGCACCTCGCGCACCCCGCCCTTCAGCGTGAGGCGACCGTCGCCCTGTCGCGACCAAGGCGTCTGGCCCGAGCCCTTGGTGCCGAGGTCGAGCAGCCGCCCGGTTCCGGTCTCGCGTAGCTGGGCGAAGAGGAAGCCGCGACCGTCGCCGAGCTCGGGGTTGTATGCCCGGAACTGGTGGCCGTGGTAGCGCATGGCCAGCGGCGGGTCGATGTTGCCCGGGAGCGGCTCGAAGCGGCCGAAATGGGCGATCCACTCGGCGTCGGTGAGGGTGTCGAGGCCCACGCTCGCCGCGGCGCGGTCGTTGCGGTGGCGCAGGAGGGTCTGCGGGAAGGCCGCCGGCGCCACTGGATCGGCGAACTCGGCGCCCAGCTTGGGGAACTCCGGATCGGGGCGGTAGGCAGGCGAGACGGGCATCGGTCCCAGATGGGCGCAAAATCCCTCGCCCACAACCGCCTGCGCCGGGCGCTGTCGATCCAGCTCTGCTTGCGTGCTAACCGGACCCATGGCGCGCCGCATCACGCTCGACTTCCTGAGGACCGAGAGCGCGGCCGGCCTGATCCTGGCGGCCGCTGCGGCCACGGCCCTGGTGATGGCCAACTCGCCCTGGGCGCACCTCTACTTCGGCTTCGTGGACGCGCCCTTCACCATCCAGGTGGGCGCCTTCCAGGAGACGCGCTCAGCGCTCGACTGGATCAAGCAGGGGCTGATGGCGGTGTTCTTCTTCGTCGTCGGCCTGCAGATCAAGTACGAGGTCCTGCGCGGCGAGCTCGCCAATCCGCGCCGACTCGCCCTGCCCTTGCTGGCGGCGCTGGGCGGCATGGTGGCCCCGGCGGCGATCTACCTGGCGCTGAACGCCGGCGCCGGCGGCCATCCGGGCGCCTGGCCCACCCCCGTCGCCACCGACATCGCCTTCGCGCTCGCCGCCCTGGCGATCGCCGGGCCGGGGCTGCCGCCGACCCTGCGGGTGTTCCTGATGACGCTCGCTATCGCCGACGACCTGGGCGCGGTGGCGGTGATCGGCGTCGTCTTCAGCCAGGGCCTGCGGCTGGCGGCGCTCGGCGGGGCGCTGGTCTCGCTGGCGCTGATGGCGCTGCTCGGCCGCTGGCGCGGCGCGCCCTATCTCTTCTACGCGCTCGGCCTGGTGCTGGTCTGGGCGTTCACCCTGAAGTCGGGGATCTCCACCTCGGTGGCCGGCGTCGCCGCGGCCATGACCATCCCCATCGAGCCCCGCAAGACCCATCGGCCGGGCGTGCTGGAGGACTTCATGGAGAGCCTCCACCCTTACGTCGCCTTCCTGATCCTGCCGCTCTTCGCCTTCAGCGCGGCAGGCTTCTCGCTCAGCGGCCTGCCCGCCGGCAGCCTGCTCAGCCCGGTCTCCATGGGGGTGGCGCTCGGCCTCTTCCTGGGCAAGCAGGCCGGCGTCTTCGGAGCCACGGCCGCGGCCATCGGCCTGAAGATCGCGCGCCGGCCGACGGGCGCCACCTGGCTGGAGCTCTACGGCGTCTCACTGCTGTGCGGCGTCGGCTTCACCATGAGCCTGTTCATCGGCGCGCTCGCCTTCCCCGCCGGGGCGCTCGCAGCCGAGGTCCGGCTGGGTGTGCTGATGGGCTCACTGCTCTCCACCGCCGTCGGCATGACGGTGCTGGGCTGGGCGCAGGGGATGCGGCGGGAAAGCTGACGGCAGATCCTCCCCTGCGAAGCGGGGGAGGTGGATCGGCGCGTAAGCGCCGAGACGGAGGGGGCGTGCCGACCGATGCCGAACGCCCCCTCAGTCCGCTTCGCGGACAGCTCCCCCGCAAGCAGAGGAGCATCTACGGCGGCGTTACTCCGCCGCCTGCTTGGGGGCCCAGCCGGGGATGGCCTTGGTCTCCAGGAATTCCTGGAAGGCGTAGTCGCCCCACTCGCGGCCGTTGCCGCTCATCTTGTAGCCGCCGAAGGGGGCGTTGTTGTCCGCCGCGCCGTTGATCGAGACCTGGCCGGCGCGCAGCCGCCGGGCGATCTTCCGCGCCTCTTCGAGGTCCGCCCCGTTGACGTAGGCGGCGAGGCCGTACTCGGTGTCGTTGCCGATCTCGACCGCCTGCTCGACGCTCTCGTAGCCGAGGATCGCCAGCACCGGCCCGAAGATCTCCTCGCGGGCGATGGTCATCTGGTTGGTGACGTTGGCGAAGACGGTGGGCTTCACATAGTAGCCCTTGTCCAGGCCCTCCGGCCGGCCGGGGCCGCCGGTGACCAGGGTTGCGCCTTCGTCGATTCCCTTCTGGATCAGGCCCTGGATCTTCTTCCACTGCACCTCGGAGACCACCGGGCCCAGCTTGTGGTTGCCGTTGGGGTCGCCGACGGTGATGGAGTCGGCGACCTCCTTGGCCACCGAGATCGCCTCGCCCATCCGCTTGGACGGGACCAGCATCCGCGAGGGCGCGTTACAGGATTGGCCGGAGTTGTTCATCATCCCCGCGACGCCGCGGGTGACCGACTTGGCGAAGGCGTCGTCGTCGAGGACGATGTTGGGGCTCTTGCCGCCCAACTCCTGGTGGACGCGCTTGACCGTGGGGGCGGCGTTCTTGGCGACCTCGATGCCGGCGCGGGTCGAGCCGGTGAAGGAGACCATGTCCACGTCGGGGTGGCCGGAAAGCGCGACGCCCACGCCGGGCCCGTCGCCGTGCACCAGGTTGAAGACGCCGGCGGGCACGCCGGCGGCGTGCATGATCTCGGCGAAGATCTGACCGGAGAAGGGCGCCACTTCCGACGGCTTCAGCACTATGGTGCAGCCGGTGGCGATGGCCGGCGCGACCTTGCAGGTGATCTGGTTGAGCGGCCAGTTCCAGGGGGTGATGAAGGCGCAGACCCCGATCGGCTCCTTGACGATCATGGTCTGGCCGCGGTCGTCGTCGAACCGGTAGTTCTTCAGCACCTCGGCGGCGGTGGCGATGTGGCCCATGCCGGCGGGGACCTGGGCGCGCTGGGCGAGCGAGGCGGGCGCGCCCATCTCCTCGGTCACCGCGGTGGCGAGGTCGCCGAAGCGCTTCTGGTACTCGGCCAGGATCCGTTGCAGCAGGTCCAGGCGCTCCTCGCGGCTGGTCTGCGAGAAGGTGGCGAAGGCCTTGCGCGCGGCGCGCACGGCCTTGTCGACGTCGGCCGCGGAGCCGAGCGCTATCTTGCCGTTCACCGCTTCCGTCGCCGGATTGATGACGTCCAGGGTCTTCAGCTGGACTGGATCGACCCACTGGCCATCGATGAAGAATTTCAGGTGCTCGCGCATCACGTCCCTCCTGGACCTTGGAGCTTGGCGGGCGGAGCCTGCGGGGCTCCGGCTTCGAGGGTACGTTTGATGGACTTGAGCCGCCGCCGCAACCGCTATGGAAGCTTGGCGAGGGGCGGTGGCGTTGCTAAAGCCCGAACGCTGGACCTTAGGAGCTCCCATGATCGGCATTTCCGCCATCGTCATCTTCCTCGTCGTGATCGGGGCGCTGAACCTCTACGAATTCGGCCGGCTCGACTGAGGCTGCTGCTCCGTGGCTAACCGCGGCGCGGCGCTGGTCACAGGCGGCGCGCGCCGCATCGGCCGCGCGCTGGCGCAGGCGTGCGCCGAAGCCGGCTACGACGTGGCCATCCACGTGAGGAGCCCCGGCGACGACGCCGAGGCAGCCGCCGGCGAGGTGCGCTCCGCCGGCCGACGCGCCACCATCCTCGCCTGCGACCTGCGCAAGGAGTCGGCGGTCGTCGCCCTGGTCGGCGAGGCCGAGAGCGAACTCGGACCGGTCACCCTGTTGGTCAATTCCGCCAGCGTCTTCGACGAGGACGCCTTCGCCACCCTGAACCGCGCCTCCTGGGACGCGCACATGGAGATCAACCTGCGCGCGCCGCTGGTGCTCTCCCAGGCCTTCGCGCGCCGCCTGCCGGCCGACCGAGAGGGGCTGATCGTCAACATCCTCGACCAGCGCGTCTGGCGCCTGACGCCGGAGTTCTTCTCCTATTCGCTGTCCAAGGCGGCGCTGTGGGACGCCACGCGGATGCTGGCCCAGGCGCTGGCGCCGCGGGTGCGCGTCAACGGCATCGGCCCTGGCCCGACCCTGCAGTCCGTCCACCAGGACCGGGCGGCCTTCGCCGCCGAGGCCGAGGCGACACTGATGCGCCGTCCCGTGGCGACGGCCGAGATCGCCCAGGCGTTGCGCTATCTGATCGACGCCGCGTCGGTGACGGGCCAGATGATCGCGGTGGATTCCGGCCAGCATCTGGCGTGGCGCTGAGGGCGCGGACGATGACCAAGGCTCCCACGGGCGAGGCGGCTTCCGGCGGGCTCAGGGTCGCCATGACCAAGATCTTCGTCACCGGCCTGAAGGTGCAGGCGGAGATCGGCGTCTACCGCCACGAGATCGGCCGGCTGCAGCCGCTGTCGGTGGACGTGGAGCTGGACGTGCCTTCGGCGGGCGCAGGCCGGCTCGCCGACACCCTGAACTACGAGACCATCCTTGCGGCGGCCCGCGCGGTCGCGGCCGAGGGGCACATCGAGCTCGTCGAGACCTTCGCCGACCGCCTGGCGCGGGCCTGCCTGGCCGATCCGCGCGTCACCCAGGCGCGGGTGCGGGTGGAGAAGCCGCTGGCGCTCGCACCCGACGCGGTCGGCGCCGGCGCCGAGATCATCCTGGTCCGCGCCTAGAGGCGTCTTCCCAACGCAGCGGAACGGCCCCACCTTCTTGCGGACGGATCCCGGGGACACGAGCCATGACCGATCGCGTGAGCTACGGCGCCGTCGAGGACCGCACCATGCCGGCGGTGGTCTACGCCCTCTACCTGATCGGCATCGTCAACGGCTTCACCGTGCTGATCGGGCTGATCCTGGCCTACCTCAACCGCGGGCAGGCGGGCGGTCGGATGCGCACCCACTACACCTTCCTCATCCGCACCTGCTGGCTATGGCTGGTCTGGGCGCTGATCGGGGCGGCGCTGATCTTCTGGGGCGGCATCTTCAGCCTGATCCTGGTGGGGCTGCCGTTCTTCGCCCTGGGCTGGCTGATCCTGGGGCTGGTCCACATCTGGTTCGCGCTTCGCGCCATCGTCGGCGTGATCTACCTGGCCCGCGACGAGCCCTATCCGCGGCCATACGCCTGGCTGCTGTAGGCCGCCTCCTACCTCCCCTCCCCCACGCGAAGCGGTGGCGGGGGAGGTAGGCGCCGGCGCTAAGCCGCCACGGCCTCGCGGCGGACCATCTTGGCGTAGTCGTCCATCAGGCCGAGCGAGATATTGCCCGGCTTGAAGCTGTACTCCCCGATCTGGGCCACCGGTGTGACCTCGGCGGCGGTGCCGGTCACGAAGCACTCGGAGAAGGTGGAGAGCTCCTCCGGCTTTATGTGCCGCTCGACCACCTCGAAGCCCTGGGAGCGGGCGAGCTTGATCACCGACTGGCGGGTGATGCCGTCGAGGAAGCAGTCGGCGACCGGCGTGTGGATCACCCCGTCCTTGATGAAGAAGACGTTCGAGCCGGTGGATTCCGCCACATAGCCCCGGTAGTCGAGCATCATGGCGTCGGTGAAGCCTTCCTTCTCCGCCGCATGCTTGGAGATGGTGCAGATCATGTAGAGGCCGCTGGCCTTGGCGTGCACCGGCTCCGTCTCCGGGGAGGGACGCTTGTACTTGGCCCAGGTAAGCCGGATGCCCTTGGCCTTCTCCTCGGGCTTGAAGTAGCTCGGCCACTCCCAGCAGGCGATCGACACGTGGGTCCTGGTGTTCTGGGCCGAGACGCCGATCATCTCCGAGCCGCGCCAGGCGATCGGCCGGATGTAGGCGTCGTCCAGGCCGTTCCTGGCGCAGGTGTCCTTGCAGGCCTGATCGATCTCAGCCACCGTGAACGGGATCTGGAAGTCCAGCATCTCGGCGGACTGGAAGAGGCGCTTGGTATGGGCGGTCAGCTCGAAGATCTCGCCCCCGTACATCCGTTCGCCCTCGAACACGGCCGATGCATAGTGCAGGCCGTGGGTCAGTACGTGCACCTTCGCCTCGCGCCAGGGCACGAACTGGCCGTCCAGCCAGATCCAACCGTCGCGATCGTCGAAGGGAACTGTAGACATTGGCGCAAACGCTCCTTTCAGAGGGGCTCCTTGAACCCTCCCACGGCGCCGGCGTCAAACGAAATGGGGCTAACGGCATGAACGCGCAGGTCGATCCCGCACAGCGCGGCCGCCACCTGCTGGTGGTCGACGACGACGACCGCATCCGCGATCTGCTGAAGGCCTATCTGGCGCGGGCGGGCTTCCGCGTCTCGTCGGCCAACGGCGGCGCCTCGGCCAGGCGCCTCCTCGAGGCGCTCGATTTCGACCTCGCCGTCTTCGACGTGATGATGCCGGGCGAGGACGGGCTCTCGCTGACCCGCTGGCTCCGTGACCAGCGCGGGACGAGCGGCCGCACGCCGGTGCTGATGCTTACCGCCCGCGGCGAGGCCGGCGACCGCATCGAGGGCCTGAAGGTCGGCGTCGACGACTATCTGGCCAAGCCCTTCGAGCCGGAGGAACTGCTGCTGCGCATCGAGGCCATCCTGCGCCGCGCGCAGGATCGGCCGTCGACGGCGGGGCGGATCTCGCTGGGCCGCTGCGCCTTCGACCCCGACCGGGGCGAGCTCACCTGCGAGGGCGAGCCGGTGCGGCTGACCGAGGCCGAGGTCACTCTGATGCGCGAGCTCGCCCGCACCCCGCACGAGCCGGTGGAGCGCATGACGCTGGCGAGCGGCGCGAGCGACCCCTCCGGCCGCGCGGTGGATGTGCAGGTCACCCGCCTGCGCCGCAAGATCGAGGACGACCCCAAGGCGCCGCGCTATCTGCAGACCGTCCGCGGGGTGGGCTACCGGCTCGCGCCGGATTGAGGCGCCTTCCTCCCGCTCGTGCCGGCGAAAGCGGGGACCCTGGCGTTTTTGTTGGGTTCCGGCTGAGGTGAGCGATAATGGCAGGCGCAATGCCAACCCGCCGGCCCGACGACGCAAAAAGCCTGGATCTCCGCTTTCGCGGGGAAGAGCGGGGTTTGGCGGCATGAGCCTCGGCGAGCGCCTGAACCACCTGCTGCGCCTCGTCGGGCTCTGGTTGAAGCGGCAGGCGCCCAAGACGCTATTCGGCCGCTCGCTGCTGATCATCGTGCTGCCGGTGGCGATCATGCAGGTGGCGGTGACCTACGTTTTCTTCGACGCCCACTGGCGCACCGTGACCGCCCGGCTGTCCGAGGGGCTGGCCGGCGACATCGCCTGGGCGGTGGAGAGCTACCAGGAGGACCCGAGCCCGCAGGCCTTCGCCAAGCTCTCCCGGCGCGCCGAGGACTCCATGGGCCTCTCGATCGCCTTGCAGAGCGGCAAGAAGCTGCCCGTCAACCGGCGCTACTCCCTGTTCGCGCCGATCGACCGATCGATGCAGAAGGCGTTGAGTGAGCGGCTGGACGAGCCCTTCTGGTTCGACACCACCCGCTACCCCGCCTACGTCGACGTCCGGGTGGCGGTGACGGGCGGGGTGATGCGCGTGCTGGCGCCCCGCGACCGCGCCTTCGCCACCCAGGGCCACATCTTCGTCCTCTGGATGACGGTCGCGACCGTGCTGCTGACCGCCATCGCCCTGCTCTTCATCCGCAACCAGGTCCGCGCCATCGAACGGCTGGCGAACGCGGCCGAGGCGTTCGGCCGCGGCGCCGACGTGCCGGCCTTCAAGCCGCACGGGGCCAAGGAGGTGCGCCGCGCGGCGGCCGCCTTCCTGCACATGCGCGGGCGCATCCAGCGGCACATCGACCAGCGCACCCACCTGCTCGCCTCGGTGAGCCACGACCTGCGCACCCCGCTCACCCGGCTGAAGCTGGCGTTCGCCCTGGCCGAGCCGTCGCGCGCCAACGAGGCCATGAAGCGCGACCTGGCCGAGATGGAGCACATGATCGACGAGTACCTCGCCTTCGCCCGCGGCGAGGGCGGCGAGGCCGTCGAGACGGTGCGGCTCCGGGAGCTGATCGAGGAGGTCAGCGAGGACGCTGTGCGGGCCGGCGCCAAGGTCGCCGTCAGCGCCGATGCGGCGCTCGAGGCGCCGGTCCGGCCCAATGCGCTGCGGCGCGCGCTCTCCAACCTGCTGATGAACGCCGCGGCCCACGGCGAGCAGGTGGAGGTCTCGGTCAGTCTCCGCGGCCAGGGCGGGGTGGAGATCGTCGTCGACGACGATGGGCCGGGCATCCCCGAGGCGCGTTACGAAGAGGCCTTCAAGGCCTTCGGCCGGCTCGACGAGGCGCGCAACCAGAACACCAAGGGGGTGGGGCTGGGCCTGGCGATCGCCCGCGACGTGGCCCGCAGCCACGGCGGCGAGATCACCCTCGCGCGCTCGCCGCTCGGCGGCCTGCGCGCGATCATGCGGCTGCCGGGCGCCATGCGGCCGGCCAGCGAACCGCGGAGAACCGGATGAAACGACTGGTGATGCTCGCCGCCGTGCTCGCCCTGACGGCGGGGCGCGCCGTGGCGGCCGACCCGGCCGAAGGCGAGTGGCTGGTGCAGGACGGCGAGGCCAGGGTGCGGATCGCGCCGTGTCCGGGCCGCGCCGACCGTCTCTGCGGGGTCGTGGTCTGGCTGAAGGCGCCGCGCGACGAGACCGGCCAGCCGAAGCACGACGCGCACAATCCGGACGCCTCGCTGCGCAGCCGCCCGATCATCGGGCTGCCGCTGATCCGCGACTTCAACGCCGCCGGCGGCGGGCGGTGGGAGGGGGGCAAGATCTACGATCCGAAGACCGGCCGGACCTACGCCGCCAAGCTGCGCGTCGGCGGCGATGGAACCCTGAAGGTGGACGGCTGCGTGATAATGTTCTGCCAGACCCAGACCTGGACCCGGGCGTCCTAGGGGGCCTGATCCGCGGCCTACGCGCCCAGCTCCTTCGAGCGGCGCACCGCCGCGGCCACCGCGTGGCGCATCAGCGGGTGCAGGCCGTTTTCCCCCAAGAGGACGTCGAGGGCCGCCTCGGTGGTGCCGCCGGGCGAGGTCACCTGACGGCGGAGCTCGGCGGGATCGTCGCCGCTTTCGGCGAGCAGGGCCGCCGCCCCGGTGAGCGTCGAGCGGGCGAGGCGGCTGGCGTCGCGGCCGGTCAGGCCGGCGGACATGGCGGCGGCCTCCAGCGCCTCGATGAAGGCGTAGAGGTAGGCCGGCGCCGAGCCGGAGACGGCGGTGGCCGCGTGCATCAGGCTCTCGTCGGCGAGATCGACCACCGCGCCTAGCGGCTCGAACAGCGCATGCGCGCGGGCGAGCGCGGCGGGATCGTCGGCGAACAGGCTGGCGGTGCCGCGGCCGATGGCGGCGGCGGTCGTCGGCATCACCCGGGCGGCGCAGCGGCCGCCGAACTCCTTGGCGATGTCCTGGCTACGTACGCCGGCGGCGATGGAGACGATCACGGCGTCGGCGGCGAGCCAGGGGGCGACCTCCGCGGCCGCCTCGCGCCAGATCTGGGGCTTGACCGCCAGCACCACCGTCTTGGCCTGGGCGAGGTCCGCGTCGGGGGGGTTGAGCACCGCGCCCTCCAGGGCCGCGGCGAGCGCCGGCGGGCTCGGCTGGGGATCGCGGATCATCAGCTCGGCGGGCTGGAAGGCCTGGGCCTTGCGCCAGCCGGCCAGCATCGCCCCGCCCATGCGCCCGGCGCCCAGCATCAGAATAGGAGTGATCATCGGGGCGGACCCTAGGATCCCACCCCACCGCTGTCATCCCGGAAAGCTGGTCTCCGGCTCAGGCCTCGCCGACGGTCTCGAACATACAGGCGGCGACGGCGTCCTGCGGGGACTTGGCGCCGCGCACCAGGAAGTCGAAGGCCGGGAAGAAGCGGTCGGCCGCCTCCACCGCGACGTCGATCATGGCCGCAGCCTGGGCGAGGCTCGGCTGTTCGCCGGTCATCAGCGCCATGCCGTGGCGGAAGATGATCTCGCCGTCTTCCCAAAGCTCGAAATGGCCCAGCCAGACGCGGGGGTTGATCATGGCGATCAGCTCGTGAGCGTCGACCCGTTGGGTCTTCTCGGAGATCAGGTCCATGGAGAGGCAGAGCTGCAGGCAGTCGCCTTCGGGGCGCCACGCGAACCACAGCTCATAGTCCTTCCAGTCGCCGGCCAGGGAGAAGGCGAGGTCGCCGTCCTCGGTGCGATCGAACGGCAGGTTCTCCGCGGCGAGCACGTGCTCCACGACGTCCAGCGGATCGTTGGCGAGGAGGACGTTTTCGTCAGACGGGGTGGTGTCCATGAGACCCGAGGTCCTTTCGCAGTGGGCGGGGAGCGGGGCGCGGCCCCCGAATCGCCTGCGATAGTGAAAGTAAGCTGCTTCGCGCGCGGTCGTTCACTCGGTTCTTGACCGAGCTAGACCACAAGCGCGTGTTTCTGTGGATGTTCAGGGGGGGTCCGCCCCAGGGGCGGCGTCCGGCGCCTGCTGGCCACGCAGGGCGGCCACTTCCGCACGCAGGGCGGCGACCTCCGCCTTCAGCGCGTCGAAGTCCTCGCGACGGATCAGGTCGAACTCGGCGGCGACGCGGTCGGCCTGAGACCGGAGCGCGGCCTTGGCCTCCTCGCCCGCGGCCTGGGCCAAGCCCATGGCGGCGGTGGTCAGCTTGGCCATTTCGTCGAGGAAGGGGTTCTGCGTCTGCATCTTTCGCTCTGGCGCCTGCAAGAAGCGCGCCTTGTTCGTCTATATGGGCCCGCAGGGGGTGAAAGCGAAGTCCTCTTCGTCTAAACCCGCCTCAGTGCACAACGCTGGAGCCGCGCAACCGTGCCTTTTCCGGATTTCGATCCCGTCCTGGTCCACCTGGGCCCTTTCGCGATCCGCTGGTATGCGCTGGCCTATGTGGCGGGCATCCTCCTGGGCTGGCGCTATGCGGTGGCGCTGCTGCGGCGCGCGAGCCTCTGGACCCATCGTCCGCCACCGCTCACCGCCGAGCAGCTGGACGACCTGATCCTCTGGGTGACGCTGGGCGTGATCGTCGGCGGCCGGCTGGGCCACACCCTCTTCTACACCCCCGAGCTGCTCTGGCGCGATCCGATGGAGATCCTGAAGGTCTGGCATGGCGGCATGAGCTTCCACGGCGGGGCGCTCGGCGTGCTCCTGGCGCTGGCGGTGTTCGGCTGGCGCAACCGGCTGGACCTGCTGCGGCTGGGCGATCTGGTGGCGGCCGCCACGCCGATCGGCCTGTTCTTCGGCCGCATCGCCAACTTCATCAACGGCGAGCTCTGGGGCCGGCCGACCACCGTCCCCTGGGGCATCGTCTTCCCCGGCGCAGGGCCCTATCCCCGGCACCCGAGCCAGCTGTACGAGGCCGCGCTCGAGGGCGTCGCCCTCTTCCTGCTGCTGGCCTGGGCCACCTGGGCCAGACGCTGGACCAACCGGCGCGGCGTGATCATGGGCCTGTTCATCGCCGGCTACGGCGTGGTGCGGATCAGTCTGGAGAACGTGCGCGAGCCGGACGCCTACATGCCCCACTTCCCGCTGGGCCTGACCATGGGGATGATGCTGTCGGCGCCGATGGTCATCGTGGGCCTGCTGCTGATCTGGCGCGGCGTGCGCGAGCCGCTGCCGCCGGCGCTGCCGGTCCAGCCGGAGGTCGGCGAGGCCGCCGTACCGGCCGGGGGCCGATGAGCCTGCGCGATCGGCTGACGGCCCTGATCGCCGAGACCGGTCCGATCAGCGTGGCCCAGTACATGACCGCCTGCCTCTACGATCCGGAGTTCGGCTACTACGCCAGCCGCCCGGCGCTGGGGCCCGACGGCGACTTCCTCACCGCGCCCCTGGTCAGCCAGATGTTCGGCGAGCTGATCGGCGTCTGGGCCATGGCGAGCTGGCGGCTGATGGGCAGCCCCGGACGCGTGCGGCTGGTGGAGATGGGGCCCGGCGACGGCACGCTGATGAGCGACATCCTGCGCGCCGGACGCCATGCGCCGGGCTTCCTGGAGGCCGCCGACGTCTGGCTGGTGGAGGTCTCCGAGCCGCTGCGGGCGAAGCAGGCCGAGCGGCTGGGCGCTGGCGTGCGCTGGGCCGCCGCGCTCGACGAGGTCCCGGCCGGCGCGCCGATGCTGCTGGTCGCCAACGAGCTCCTCGACTGCCTGCCGGTCCGTCAGTTCGTGCGCACAGGCGCCGGCTGGGCCGAGCGGGTGGTGGGCCTGGACCGCGCCGGCGGGCTGGTCTTCGGCCTGACGGCCACACCGGCGGCGGCCCTGCTGCCGGACGCGCCCGCGGGCGCGGTCTACGAGCAGTCGGCGGCGCAGGCGGCGCTGGGCGCAGCGCTCGGCCGGCGGATCGCCGCCGACGGCGGGGCGGCGCTGCTGATCGACTACGGCCGCGCCGAACCCGGCTTCGGCGACACCCTGCAGGCGCTGCGCCGCCACGCCAAGGTGGATCCCCTCGCCTGCCCGGGCGAAGCGGACCTGACGGCGCATGCCGACTTCCCCGCCGTGCTGGCGGCCGCACGAGGCCAGGGCGCCGAGACCGCCCTCCTCAGCCAAGCGGCCTTCCTCGCCAACATGGGGATCGGCGCGCGGGCCGAGGCGCTGCTGCGCGCCGCGCCGGAGCGCTCGGCGAGGCTGGGGCGTCAGCTGCACCGGCTAGTAGGCGCCGACGAGATGGGCGAGCTCTTCAAGGCCGCCTGCATCCACTCGCCCGGCTGGACCCCGCCGGCCTTCGAGGACACCGAGGAGCCGGCATGAGCGCGCTTCCCGTCCTGACCTCGCCGCGCCTCGATCTGCCGGGCGTCCGCCACGCCTTCTTCACCCGCAAGGGCGGGGTCTCGCAGGGGATCTACGAAGGGCTGAACGTCGGCCTGGGCTCGCGCGACGACGCCCTGGCGGTGCGCGAGAACCGCCGGCGCGCGGCGGCGCACTTCGGCGCGTCCGAGATCGTCACCGCCTACCAGGTGCACTCGGCCAAGGCGCTCGTGGCCGACGGCCCCTGGGCGGGCGAGGCGCCGCAGGCGGACGCGGTGGTCAGCGCCACGACCGGCGTCGTCTGCTGCGCGCTCGCCGCCGACTGCGCGCCGGTGCTGTTGGCCGACGCGGAGGCCGGGGTCGTCGGCGCCGCCCACGCCGGCTGGAAGGGCGCGCTGAACGGGGTTGTGGAGGCCACCGTGGCGCGGATGGAGGGCCTGGGCGCCCGGCGCGAGCGGCTGGCTGCGGCCGTGGGCCCCTGCATCGGACCCGACTCCTACGAGGTCGGCCTGGAGTTCCTGGAGCGATTCAAGGCGAAGGATCCGGCCTATGCGGCCTTCTTCGCGCCGGGCGCCTCGCCGGAGAAGCGGATGTTCGACCTGCCGGGCTTTGTGCTGGACCGCCTGCGCACCGCCGGCGTGAGGGAGTGCGAATGGATCGGCCGCGACACCTGCGCGGAGACCGAGCTGTTCTTCTCCAACCGCCGGGCGTTCAAGCAGGGCGAACCCGATTACGGTCGGCTGCTGTCGGCCATCGTGCTGGCCTAGCCATAGCTGCCAGGTGATTCACCGGTGAGGCTTGCTGCGCGGGCCACCGCTGCTAAAAGGCGCCGGCACAGGCCGACAAGAAGGCGACGGGGGTCCGATGAAGCTGCTGGCCGGCAACTCCAACCAAACTTTGTCGCAGGCCGTCTCCGCCCACCTCGACGTGCCGCTGACCAAGGCGCAGGTGAAGCGGTTCCCGGACAACGAGGTCTGGCTAACGATCGACGAGAATGTGCGCGGCGAGGACGTCTTCGTCCTGCAGTCCACCAGCTACCCCGCCAACGACAACCTGATGGAGCTTCTGATCTGCGTCGACGCGCTGAAGCGCGCCTCGGCCCGGCGGATCACGGCGGTGCTGCCCTACTTCGGCTATGCGCGGCAGGACCGGAAGACCGGCGGGCGCACGCCGATCTCGGCCAAGCTGGTGGCCAATCTGATCACCCGCGCCGGCGCCGACCGGGTGCTGACGATGGACCTGCACTCCGGCCAGATTCAGGGCTTCTTCGACATCCCGACCGACAACCTGCTGGCCGCGCCGCTGATGGCCAACGACATCAAGGCCCACTACGACAAGGCCAACGAGCTGTTGATCGTTTCCCCCGACGTGGGCGGGGTGGTCCGCGCGCTGGCCGTCGCCAGCCGGCTGAACGCGGACCTCGCGATCGTCGACAAGCGCCGCTCCGCCCCGGGCAAGAGCGAGGTTGCCAACATCATCGGCGACGTCTCCGGACGCCGGCTGATCCTGTTCGACGACATCGTCGATTCGGCGGGCACGCTCTGCAGCGCGGCCCAGTCACTGGTGGACGCCGGCGCCACCGAGGTCTCGGCCTACGTCACCCACGGCGTGCTCTCCGGCGCGGCCTGCGAGCGGGTGAGGACCTCGGTGCTCAAGGAACTGGTCATCACCGATTCGATCGAGCAGCCCGACGAGATCGCCCGCTCCGACAAGATCCGCACGGTGAGCTGCGCCGCGCTGATCGGTGAGGCCATCCGCCGCATCGCCAACGAAGAGTCCGT
>JAQGIJ010000214.1 GCA_028291285.1 Phenylobacterium sp.
GCTGGGGGCAGAGCTCGAAGATCTCCCTTCTGCGGACGGCGGCGGCGAACTTCGTGGACACCATGGCCAATGCGGCCGCGCAGAGCACGACGCCGAATTCGGTGAAGATCTCCCTGGTGCCGTTTTCTAACACGGTGAAGGTGGGTTCTACTTATGGCGGCGCCACCTGGATCGACCAGGCCGGCGCCTCGCCGATCAACGACGAGATCTTCACGACAGCGCAGGGGGTGACCCAGCACGCCAACCGCTTCACCCTGTTCGCGCAGCTGGGAACCACCTGGGGCGGCTGCGTCGAGAACCGCAAGGCGCCCTACGACATCCAGGACACCGCGCCCGCGACGGCGACGCCGGCGACCCTGTTCACGCCGTTCTTCGCACCCGACGAGGCCGACGGCAACAACGGCGCCAACGACTATGTCAACGAGCCGAAGAAGGACGCCGCCGGCAATTCGCTTAGCTGGTGGGCCCGCCAGGGCAGCATCACCAAGTACACGAACTCGCCCAAGGTGACGCTGGATTCAAATTCCGGCCCGAACGCGGGCTGCACCCTGCAGGCGCTCCAGCGGCTGACGACCGACTTCACCAGCCTCAAGTCGGCGATCAGTTCGATGGTCGCCGGCGGCGACACCAACATCCCCATGGGGCTGGTCTGGGGCTGGCACACGCTGTCGCCCGGCACGCCCTTCGCCGACGGCGTCGCCTACCTGACGCCCAAGCACAAGAAGATCGTCGTGCTGATGACCGACGGCGAGAACACCATGACCCCCAACAACTCCAACAACTCCACCAGCACCACCAACAACTCGTTCTACTCGGGGAACGGCTATATTTGGCAGGGGCGCGTGATCCAGGCTGACGGAACGCCGCTGACCGACGTCACCAGCAGCATCGCCACCCGCACCGCGGCCATGGACGACCGGCTGCAGAAGCTCTGCAGCAACATGAAGGCGCCTGGCGTGGGCGTCGAGATCTACGCCATCGGGGTCGGCGTGACGAGCAGCAGCAAGACCCTGCTGCAGGCCTGCGCCTCGGGCGCGGACCACTATTTCGACGTCACCACCGGGACCGACCTCAACGCGACGTTCCAGAACATCGCCAACCAGATCGCCCAGCTCCACCTCTCCAAGTGAGGCGCGGCCAGGCGCTCAGGACGAGGCGCCGATCTCGGGCCTGGAGGCCGTAGGCTCGTGCGCCTCGGCGAGGAGCTCGCCGACCGTCGCCAGCAAGGTCGCGCCGTGGATCGGCTTGGTCACGTGCCGGTCGGCGCCTGCCCCCAGCGACATCGCCTCGTGCTCGGCCAGCGCATGGGCCGAGACCGCGATGACCGGCGTGCGCGGCCAGCCGTTCTCCGCCTCGCAGCGGCGGATGGCGCGGATGGCGCTCAGGCCGTCGAGCACCGGCATCTGCACGTCCATCAGCACCAGGTCGAAGCCGCCGGCGGCGAAGGCGTCGAGCGCACGCGCGCCGTCGCTCACCAGCAGCAGGTCGGCGCCGAGCGGCGCCAACAGGATTTCCAGCAACTGGCGGTTGGTCGCGTGGTCGTCGGCGGCGAGCACCCGCCAGGGGCGCTCCGGGCGCAGCGGCGGCGCAGCGGGCCCGCCGGTCGGCTGAGCGGCCGGCCGCGACGCGGCAGGGAGCGGAAGCTCCAGGCCAAAGGTCGCCCCGCGGCCGGGCTCGGCGGTGGCGCTCAGCGTCCCGCCCAGCAGCTCGGTCAGCCGGCGGGAGATCGCCAGCCCCAGGCCCGTGCCGCCGAACCGCTGCGCGATGCTGTCGTCGGCCTGGGCGAAGCGGCCGAACAGGGCTTCCGCCTGGTCCGGCTCGAAGCCGATGCCGGAATCCCGCACCTCGAAGCGGAAGCGCTCGCCGGCCAGGCGGCGCAGCGAACAGCTGACGGCGCCCTTGGACGTGAACTTCACCGCATTGCTGATCAGGTTGCCGAGGATCTGCTGCAGCCGCAGCGGATCGGCCATCACCCAGCCGCGCGCGGCCGGATCGACGGTCATCTCGAAGGTCAGGCCCTTGGCGCGCGCGCCGGGCGCGAAGAGGCCGGCGATCCGGGCCAGGAAGGGCTCCAGGTCGACGGGCTCCGGGCGGATCTCCAGCTTGCCCGCTTCGACCTTCGACAAGTCGAGGGCCTCGGAGAGCAGGCGCTCCAGCGCCAGGGCGGACTCCGCGATGAGGTCGGCGCTGCGGCGCGGATCGCCGGCCGCGCCCTCGGCGATCGCCTTGGCGAGGCCCAGGATCCCGTTCAGCGGCGTGCGGATCTCGTGGCTCATGTTGGCCAGGAAGTCGGTCTTGGCCTGGGTCGCGGCCTCGGCGGCGGCCAGCGCCTGCCGCAGGTCGGTGACCAGCGCCTCGACCTCCGGCTGCGCCTGCCGCGCCCGCTCGACGGCCTGCTTGCGTTCGATCTGGGCCATCACCCGGGCGGCGGCGATTTCGAAGTCGATCGGCTTGGGCACATAGTCGTTGGCGCCGAGCTTCAGGGCGCGGACCACGTCGGCCGTGCCGTCCCTAACCGTGACCATGACCACCGGCAGCGCCACCGGATCGTGCGCGGCGCGGATGCGGGCCAGAACCTCGAACCCGTCCAGGTCCGGCATGACGATGTCGAGCAGCACGAGGTCGAACGTGCGCCGCGCGATCAGCTCCAGCGCCTCGACGCCGCCGGCCGCCTCGGTCACCTCGAAGCCGCGGCGGGCGAACCGCCGGCCGATGATGATCCGGTTGTCCTCGAGGTCGTCGACGACGAGGAGCCGCGGCCTTGCGATGCTTGCGGCGGGCGCCTGGGCGCGCACGTGCGTGTCCTCAGTCAGCATGCGCGATGCTTAGCCCGCTTGGCTTAACCGTCGGTGCATCGCAGCGAAACCAGTTGGTTACGCTCGTGCTGTAGGGTTTTGGCGTCGGCTGGGCCTTGCTCAGCCCAAGAAGGTGTCCGAGCTTGACCACTGAAAGCCCGAACGAGCGTCCGCTGCGCGTCCTGGTGGCCGACGACCATCCGACGAACCGGGCCGTGCTCGAAGTCATCCTCGGCCTCATCGAGGCGGAGATGGTCTCCGTCGAGGACGGCGCCCAGGCGCTGGCCGCCTTCACCTCCGGCGATTTCGACATCGTGCTGATGGACCTGCAGATGCCGGTCATGGACGGCTTCACCGCCATCCGCGAGATCCGCAAGTTCGAGATCGAGACCGGCCGGCGGCGCACGCCCATCCTGGCGGTGAGCGCCAACGCCATGTCGGAGCACATCGCCGCCTCGCGGGCGGCCGGCGCCGACCAGCACATCGCCAAGCCCGTGGTGCCCGACGCGCTGCTGCAGGCCATGGCCGACAGGATAGATGAGGCCGCCGCCGCGCCCTCGCCGGCCGAAGCCGCCCGGGCCCACGCCCACGGCTGAGCCGCCGGGCTCCCGAAAGCCCCAAACGCGCTTTTGCCGACGGCCGCAGCGGCCGCCGGCTGAAGGCTTGCAACTGAACCTCGCCTCAGAAGTCCCAGTCGAGACCGAGCGAGGCGGTCAGCTGGTGTCCGCTGAAACGGCCCACGACCGCGGCGGTCGTCAGCGCCGGCGTGCCGCCATAGAAGACCTTGGGGGCGTTGATCCCGGCCTGACGGAAATCGGTGTAGGCGAGCGCGCCGTTGAGCTTCGCGCCCGCGCCCAGCGTGCGGCTGGCCCCCAGGGCGTAGATCCAGCGGTCGCCGTCGGGCACTCCGGGCTCGCGGAGGAAATCGTGCGTGGGCGTCGGGTCGTACTGCACCCCGCCGCGGACGGTCCAGCCCGCGGCGAAGGCGTAGTCGGCGCCCAGCGCCACCGAGGTGGTGTCCTTGTAGCTCTGCGGGATCGCCGCCGTCGTGCCGGCGAAGTTGACGGTGATGGTGTCGTACTTGCTCCAGCCGGTGCGCACCACCTGGCCGTCGAGGGTCAGCGCCGGCGACACCTGCCAGCGGGCCGCGAGGCTCGCCGTCCAGGGCGTCGAGAACATGGTCTCGGCGGGCGCGGTGAAGTTCGCGCCGTCGAGCGGCGCCTGCAGCCCGCTGAGCGAGATCTGGCCGTGCAGGCGGTGGCGGACGGAGGAGCGATAGCTGAGCCCCACGCGCAGCGTGTCGGTGTGCGCCTGGGCGCCCACCGTCCAGCCGTAGTTCCAGCCTGTGCCGGAGAGCCGCTGGACGCCGTCGGCCGGAGCCGGGTTGAGGTTCGGCGAGGCGGAATCGAGCAGCGCGGACATGGTCTGCGCCTCGACGCCCGCGCCGACATCCAGCCAGGGCGTGGCGTGCGCCGCGGCGCCGACCTGCACGGA
>JAQGIJ010000288.1 GCA_028291285.1 Phenylobacterium sp.
CGGCCCGCATTCCTACAGCCCGCGACATCAGTTCAGCAAAAACCGCATAAGACGCGCTCGAAGCGGGTCCGCAGAGTGACTGGAGAGGTCATATTGCGTGACCCACCGGGCGCTGATGAGGCTGACATGAAGTGGGGCATCGTCTTCACGTCCACCAACTTCCCAGGGCCCGCACAGGCCGCAGCCTTGGGCGAGGCGGCTGAGGAGGCGGGCTTCGATTGCCTCTGCGCGCCGGAGCACATCGTCATCCCGGTGGAGTACAAGCCCATGTATGCGGCCACCGCTTCCGGGCGGATGGAGCAGCTCGAGCGGCAGGGCGTGCCGGATCCGCTGATCTGGTTCGCCTACGTCGCCGCCAAGACCCGGACGATCAAGTTGTGCACCGGGGTCATGCTGCTCACCGAGCGCAACCCGCTGCACACCGCCAAGGAGGTCGCCACCCTGGCCGTGCTGTCGGAGGGCAGGGTGCTGCTCGGCGTCGGTTCCGGCTGGTGTCGCGAGGAATACGACGCGCTGGGCGTGTCCTGGCCCAACCGCGGCAAGCGGCTCGACGAATACATCGACGTCTGTCGCACGCTGTGGCGCGATCCGGTCGCCACCTACAGGGGCGATTTCGTCAATTTCGACCGCCTTTATTCCGATCCCAAACCCCCTGGGGGCTCCGTGCCGATCCACATCGGCGGGCGGAGCGAGGCGGCGGCCCGGCGAGGCGGGCGGATCGGGGACGGCTACTTCCCCGCGGTATTTCCGACCTCCGACCTTCCGACCCTGTTTCCCAAGCTGGTCAACTGGATGCGCGAGGGCGCCATCGAGGCGGGGCGCAACCCGGACGCCATCGAGCTCACCTCGGGCGGCACACGCACCGCGGAGGGCGCCAAGTGGTTCGCTGACCTGGGCGTTCACCGCCTCACCATCGCCCCGCACGCCAAGGATTTGGCCGGCATGCGCGAGGAACTGAAGCGCTTCGGCGGCGAGGTGATCGACAAGACGCGGGACCTCGGACCGCCGCTTCCCGAGCTCGCCCCGAAGACGGCGGCGATGACCTGAGCTCTTGGCCGCGGGGAAATTTTCGAGGGGATTTAGGTGAGGACGGCGCGCGACTTCGAGATCATCGATGTTCACCAGCATACCGGCGACGCAGCCGGTTTCGTCCGCGCGTCCGAAGCGCTCAGCCCGGCGGACGACATCAAGATCCGGCTCGCCAACATGGACAAGCACGGGATCGACGCCGCCATCCTGATGCCGAGCAGCATGACCCGCGACATCCCGCGGTCGAACGACCACGCCGCCGCCTGCCGCGACCTGAGGCCCGACCGCTTCCCGGCCTGCCTGGGGACGGTCGATCCGCTCGAGGGCCCGGCGGCCATGGCCGAAATGGAGCGCTGCCTGGGCGAGCTCGGCATGAAGGGCATGGTCTGGCACCATCGGTTCAACGGCATGGTGATCGACCACCCGCTGATGAAGCCGCTGCTGACCCGCCTCCAGGCCGCAAAGCTGCCGGCCTTCGTGCACATCGTCGCCGGCTCCACCCTGGAAACGCCCTGGCGCCTGGAGAACCTCGCAGACGACCATCCCGACGTCACCTTTGTGGCCCTCGACGACTTCTCATCGAGCGACCAGGCGCAGTGGATGCCACGCATCGCCAAACTCCACCCGAACATCATCTTCGACACCGGGGTGATGACGTCTGTCGGGCACGGCATCGCCCGGTTCGTTCGGCGCGCCGGCGCGGGCCGGCTGGTGCTCGGCACCGACTGCTATAGCGAGCCGCACTATCACACGCCGTTTCCCATCTCGGAGCTGCTGGCCTCCCCGCTCGACGACGCGGACCTTCGGCAGATCTTCTCGGGAAATATTCGCCAGTTGTTGAACCTCTGAGCTTCAGTACCGATCCGTTTTGAACCTCCGGCCGCGACGCGACCGCCGCCCAGGCCAAAGTCGCGGGGCAACAAACGGCCGCGCTTCCCGGTTCATCGGTCATGCGGCCCGTGGCGCCCCACAATGCTGCCTCCGCGCCCCGCGAGCCGGTCCGCCTCGGGACAGCCATGGGCGCCGGCGCGGCCGCGCTATGTTCGGTGGCGCTGGCCATCTGGGCGGGCTCTGGCGGGCGAGAGGTCGGACCGCACGCGACGTCGCCGGTTCGGCCGACGCCGCCTGTGGCCTTCGCGGCTCCCAATCCCGATACCGGACAGGTGCGCCAGGCTTACGCGCAGCTGCGAGATGTATATGGCGAGAAGGGTATCCGCGGCGTCGTGGATTTCTCCGATGCATGCCGCCGTTCCGTCGCAGCCGCGCCGAGCCAGCTCGATTTCTGCCTCGCCTTCGCACTCGATGCGGCTGCCTTGGGCGCGGGATCCGGCGATCGTTTCGTCAAGTCGTGGAGCGAGAGGGTTGTGCCCGAGCAACTGGCGCTGATCCGCAGCGCGCTGCCGCCAGGGGCGGACGCCGCCGGCCGGCTCGCCGCGGTTCAGCAGCTTACCCGCCGGCTGGTCGTCCCTGCGGCATCCCCGCCGGCCTTGCGGAACGCCATCGCACACGCCCCGTCCACCAGACACAGCCGACCTGTCCATGCTCGGGCCAAGGCGTCGAACAAAGAACCTGTCGCTCGGCTCCATCACCGTCGAAGAGGCGCGCACGAGGCGGCAGCCGCGAAGCGCCATCGGGTCGCGAGAACCCGATCTGCGGCTGCCGAAGCTCGGCT
>JAQGIJ010000317.1 GCA_028291285.1 Phenylobacterium sp.
GGAGGTGATCGCCTCGACGTTCAGGATCCGCCCGGACATGCCAGAGGCCTTGTCGGTGAGGATGTCGATCCGGGTGGCCGCAACCGCCGCGCCGGTGATGGCGGCGAAGATGATGGTCTGGAAGCCCTGGGACGCGGTCATGCCCGTGGGGACGTTTTTCGCCATCCGGATCCGCTTCTTGAACAGCACCGTCTTGCCGCCCAGTTCGGCGCAGGTGTCCCAGGCCGCCAGGTTGGCGTCATTCTCCCCCTCTCGGGAGATGTGCGCGACATAGGTGCGGCCGCCGCTGGCTCCGACCTCGAAATAGCAACCGCTGTAGGGCCCCGACGCGGCCCAGGAGGCCGCCCCATCCATGAAGCCGTAGATGTTGCGCCGGGCGAGATAGGGCACCCAGATCCCGGGCCCGCCGTCCGCAATCTTGAGCTCGAGCGTCTTGCCGCCGGTCACCTCGCCGGCGACCCGGAATGAGGCCGGCTGATTGATCACGGCCGCGCCGGCGGGCGCGAGCAAGCTGGCCTCGTCCATCTTTATGAGGCCGTTGTACTTCAGCGTCATCAGGTCGGCATATTTCATCCGGCGCCCCCTCTCCCTCGCCGCGCCCTCGTGCGCGTCCGCTGGGGCTTAGTCCTAGCAGATCGGGCGCAGCTTCGGCATCCCGGCGACGCAGGTTGCGGCCCGATCCCCGCCGCATCCTGTCGCGGCGATGGGCCGGGCCGGCCGGCCGAGATCAGGCCGGGATCGGCGCTTCGACGCTGGTGACCTCGAACTTGGCGAGGTGCGCGGGGCCGAAGGTGTTGGCGATCGGGACATCGACGGCGTCGCGACCGCGGGCGATCAGCACGCGCGCCATCCGCGGCATGTTGTTGCGCGCATCGAAGGTGTACCAGCGGTCTCCGAGGTAGACCTCGTACCAGGCGCTGAAGTCCATGACCCCCACGACCGGCACGCCGATGTCGCCCATGTAGCCGGTGCAGTAGCGGGCCGGGATGTTCATGCACCGGCACAGCGCCACCGCCAGGTGGGCGTAGTCGCGGCACACGCCGGTACCTTCCACCCACGCATCGTAGGCGGTCTTGTCGGGGCGAGCGTTGGCGTAGTTGAAGGCGATGTGGTTGTGCACATAGTCGGTGATCGCCTGCACCCTCGCCCACCCCGGGGGCGTCTTCTCGAACAGTTGCCAGGCCATCTGGCTCAGCCGGTCCGTCTCGCAATAGCGGCTGCCCAGCAGGAAGAGCAACGTCTCCTCGGGGAGTCCCTCCACCGGGTGCTGCACCGCGTCCGGGGCGTACTCGTCGATGAGGCCGGGGTCCCTGATGATGAAGTCCGCCGAAAGCGTCAGGCGGCCGGCCGGAGCGAGCACCCGGCTGCAGATGTTGCCGTAGCTGTCGAGGTACTGGCGCACGTCGAGCGGCGGCTCGGTCCGTAGCCAGTCAGGGGTCTCCAGGTCATCCCGCCGTGACGGGTGAACGCTGAGTGTCAGCAGCATCGGCACCGGCGCCGGACAGTCATAGACGATCTCGAAACCCGTCTGGATGCGCATCGACAGCCTCGCACGAGGTGGAGAAGCGGCGCGCCGGGAGCCGCGCCGGCGGCGATAGATCCGTCGCCCCAATGACGGCGGCAAGCCAGCTATTCCCCTAAGATCACGGCGTCGAATTTGAGGATGCTGCTTTTCAGGCCTGTGACGACGACGTCCGAGAGGCTCACGTCGTTCCCTCGCAGCGCCACCCCGGTACGGATCAAGTCAGGCCTCGGTGAACGGGTGCGGCAGCTCGCCGGAGCGGAACAGGATCACCGGGTTCTCGTCATAGTCACCGAGCTCGGTGTCCGCGGTCGCGGCGAAGGCGACGACGCCCACGCGCAAAGGACCCAGCCGCTCGGCCTTGCGCCGCGCTTCCTCGGCGGTCTTGCAGCCCACCTGTTGCTCGGCCTTCAGCCCCTTGCCGCGCCCGCGGACGTAGGACTGCACGATATAAACGGTTTCGCTGGCCATAGACCTTCACGCGCCGGTTCGGGCGCGAGGTCAACCGCAACGGTCAGAGCCGAACCGCGCGCGGACCAGGTCCCGCTGGGGCCAATCGCCGCTAGTCGAGGCTTGCGCGAGAGCGGGCGTCTCGACGCGACCGGGGCGCGGGCCAAGTGTTCTCCTGCATCGCCAGGGATGTGCGATAGAGAGGACGACCCGCGTGAATGGCGAGTCGCCGCGAGACGCCGATGAAACCGCCGCCCAAGAGGCTCTCCGACCTCAAGCGCAAGCCCGCTCGGACCGGAACCTACGCGCCGCCGACGCCAAGAGTGTCGCGCCAGAAAGCCGCCAAGGTGCTCAGCGCCGCCGAGCGCGCCGCCTTCCTGGCCGCGCGCCCTGACCTCAAGCCGAAGTCCTGATCATGGCAGACCCCACCGACGACGACCCGGCCGAGACCCCGATCCAACGGGCCTTGCGCCTGAAGAAGGCCGCCCTGGAAGGTAAACCCAAGCCCCCCAGGGGCGGGCGTTTCCAGCGCGAGCAGGCGGCCGCGGCGCTTTCTTCGTCCAAGTCCAAGCCGCGGATGTCGCGCTAGTGTGCTGGATCTGAAGTTCGCCTGCACGGGGGTCGTGCGCCGAAGCGAACTTCGGAATCGGGGCATTAGGCTCCGGTTCGCCTCGCGATGTGCGAGCGCCGATCGTCCGTTATCAGGCGGCGATCGCCGGTCGAGTTTCTGGAGCAGAAAAGTTTCAGCTGGCTTCAGAGCTCGAAGTATGAAAGTATCTTGTTATCGACTTGCGCTTAGGCTTCGGTTGCTCTCCTCGCTTGATCTCTGGATCGAGCTCCGGGCCTACCAAAAACCTCTCCGACAATTTGATCTCTCGCCTCATCCGAGGCGCGCGAGCACTCTTACCTAAAGAGATAATCTCATGACTACCGGCACCGTGAAGTGGTTCAACCCGACCAAGGGCTTCGGCTTCATCCAACCCGACGACGGCGGCGCGGACGTTTTCGTCCACGTCTCGGCGGTCGAGCGCTCGAGCCTCGGCTCGCTCCACGAAGGCCAGAAGCTCAGCTTCGAGCTGGAGCGCGACCAGCGCAGCGGCAAGATGTCCGCTGGCCAGCTGCAAGCGGCCTAAGGCGCATCCTGTCGGCTTGCCGACGGGATCAGGGAAAGGGCGGCCGGCCTGAGCCGGCCGCCTTTTTCACGCGCTGATTGACCATGACCCTGTCCACCATCGAACGCGCCTTCTCCCTGGCTCGCACAGGCAGATACGCCACCATGGCCCAGCTCCAACTTCAGCTGAAGGAAGATGGCTGCCGCGCCGTCGAGTCGCTGCTGTCGCCGCGGTCCATCAAAGATCACCTGGTCGCCATCTGCGCAGCGTCGTCAAAGGCGACGCGGGCGGAAGGCTGATCGCCGAAAGCGATAATGAACGACAAGCTCAAGACCGGCTTCGCCGACCGGCTGAAGACGGCTGCAGCCGCCAAGCAGGCGCTGCTCGACAAGCTGCGCCCCAGGCCCACGCAGATCGATCCGCAACATGCCGAGCGCGCCGACCTCCGGGCGGCCGAACTGGGCGTCGTGCGTGAGGAACGCACAGCAGCCAAGGCCGCCAAGCGGCAAGCTGCCGCCGATGCGGAAATCGAGGTTCAACGCGCCCAGGCCGCTGCCGAACAGGCTGCGCTTGACGCCAAACGCGGTGAACGCAAGGAGCGCAAGGCGCTGTCCGCGGCTGAGGCCAAGACCAAGCGCGATGCGAAGTACGCCGCCCGTAAGGCGCGGAAGTAGAGTCCAGACGGAAGGAGAAGCTATGGCTCGTAAGCCGAACTACCAGTTCGAGCGGATGGAACGCGACCGCGCCAAGGCCGCCAAGGTGGCCGAAAAGGCCGCGGCCAAACAACGTGAGCGCGAACAGGCCGCAGCCGCCGAACATCCAGGCGTCCCGTCGACGGAGGCGGAGGACTGACCATGCAAGTCGGCGTCAGTTACAACCACCAGACGGTCATCCTGGATGGAGAGAGCTTCTCCGACTGCGAATTCGCAGCTTGCCGCCTGGTCTATTCCGGCGGGAAAGCGCCCCAGCTCGAGGGCTGTCGCTTCGACGAATGCGAATGGAAGTTCGAGGAGGCTGCGGCGCAGACCCTGTCCTACCTGAAGCTGATGTGGAGCGTCGGCGCCAAGTCCGCGGTTCAAGCGACCATCAAAGAGATCACCGTCGCAGGACGCTGATCGCCGGTCGCGCTCGCACCGGCGCCGCTTGTTTCCTGACCTTCCGACGGTCCGCTAGGAGTGCAAAGCCTGCCCGTGGGCGGGCCGGGGGTCGAGGCCCTATCCATCCGTTCCAATGTGATTGAGCTGGCGACCTCTCGGCCGTAGAAGGCGGGCGTGAACGGTCGACGGGCACACATCTGGTCCAGCTACGCGGCGTCGCTTCTCGCCGTTGCGCTGCTCGTCATGGCCGGCGTTCGCTCGACCGTCATGCAAGACGCCGAGGCCGCCCCCGCCGCCGCCATGTCGGTTTGCGGGGACATGAGCAGCATGTCCGGCCCAATGCACGGCGAGCATGGGAAAGGCGGCGCGCCTCACGAGACATGCGCCTTCTGCTCGGCCGCGGCCCACGCCCCGATCTGCGGGACGGTTGCGCCGATCGTCGCGCCGATGACCGTGCGCTACATCGCCTGGCGCGCTCACCGCCCGCTGGGTCCGCGCGGGCCGCCCGCGGTGAACGCCCGCGCCCGCGGCCCCCCGGCCGCCCGCCTGACTGCCTGAACCCCGGCGCGGCTGGATCGCGCCGATTTTCACGTCAGCGGCGGCGGCGCAGGTGCGTCTGCGCGCCTCGGGGCCGAACCATGCCATCTCATCTCACTGCGGGCGTCGCCGCCATCGCCTTCGCGACGCTGGCCGTCGCATCTCCCGTCGCGGCGCAGAATGCGCCGCTCACCGCCGAAGCCAGGGCCGCTCGGCGCGCCGATCTGGAACAACAGAAGGCCGCCATCCAGGCCGAACTCGACAGGCTCGATATGGCGCCGGCGAGCGCGAGCCCATCCCCTGCGCCGGCCTCGACCGGCGTCTCGCATTCCCCGGGCTCGCCCGTCGTCGCGCAGGTCGTGGTGACCAGCCGAGCGTCGCCGATCGCCGAGCGTCCGCTCGGCCAGACGGTCGTGACCGTCTCCCGCGATCTCTTCAAAGACACCGCCGCCTTCTCGGTGGGCGACATCCTGAAGCTCGCTCCGGGGGTGAGCTTCATCCAGGGCAACGGGCCGCGCGACGTCTCGGTATCGATCCGGGGGTCCAACGAGCGCCAGACCTTCGCCATCCGCAACATTCAGATGTTCGAGGACGGCTTCCCCGTCACCCAGCCGGACGGCACCGCTCGCAGCGATCTCACCGACCCGCACGCCTACGCCGGCGTGGACGTGATCGAAGGACCGTCTTCCGCGCTTTACGGCAACTACGCCACGGGTGGGGCGATCAACTTCCGCACCCGTTTCGGTGGTGACATCAACGGCCTGGAAGCCGGCGCGGACTTCGGGAGCTACGGCTATTTCAACGACTACGCGACGCTCGGCGGCAAGGGCGAGCGTTACGAGTATTCGGCGTTCGTGAGCAACGTGCGCGGCGATGGCGCAACCGGCCACACCGGGTTCAACACGACCACCGAGAACATCCTGGCGACCTATGCCTTCACGCCGCACGACCGGGTGACGCTGAAGTTCATCAACAACGATCTCGACGCCGACCTCTCGCTGCGGCTGTCGCGCAACCAGTACCAGCAGAACCCGTACCAGCTCGGTTGCGCCACGCCGGCGACACTCGGCTGCGCCACGGTGAGCCTGTTCACCAACGGCTTCAACGGCGCCCGCACGTCGCTCACCGCCGACCAGGCGGGCCTCGGCCGCCATGACCGGCGCACGATCATCGGCGCACGCTACGAGCACGATATCGACGACCAGACGGTCTGGCGGACCACGGCCACCTTCGACAACCGCGACATCCGCCAGCCCACCTCGTCAACGGATGCGCGAGGGACCTTCCCTTCGTTCAACGTGATCAGCGATGTGACCCGGCGCAGCGACCTGTTCGGCCATACCTCCACCGTGCTCGTCGGCGGCTTCTTCAACTACCAGAACATCAACTCCGCCACCTTCAACCTCCTTCCGGTCGCCGGGGCGCAGGACGGCGGCCTGACGCAGACGGTGAACGGTCACCAGTTGAACGCCGGCCTGCGCGGACGGGCGGAGATCGCTCTCACCCCCAGCCTGACGGGTGTCGTGGGCCTTGGGCTCGAATACACAGAGCTGCAGGCCTTGCAGGTCAACCTTGGCTATCCGACGACCGGTTCGCCGACGCTGACGTCGATTTCGGCCGAGCGCACCTTCTTCAACGTCGCGCCCGAAGCCTCGCTGGTCTGGCAGCCGCAAGCTGCGCTGGCGCTGCACGCCCGCATCTCCACCGGCTACGGCACGCCCCAGGCCACCAATCTCTTCGTGACGCCCCAGGGGACCTTCGGCAACAACACCCAGCTCCAGGCGCAGAAGAACACGGGCCTGGACGTCGGCGTGGAGTGGGCGCCCTCGCCCGACCTGCGCCTGATGACGTCCGCCTTCTACGAGTGGTTCGACAACGAGCTCGTCACCCAATCGGCCGGCGTGAACCTGCAGAGCTATACGTTCAACGCGCCGCACTCCGAGCACCGGGGCGTCGAGTTGAGCACGCATTGGCGGCCGCTGCCGGCCGCGCTTCCCGGCGCGCGGCTTTACGCCTCATACCTGTACGACAATCAGGTCTACACGACCTATGTGGAGCGGCTAACCGCCGGTGCGGTTTCGGCGACCTTCGACCGGTCGGGCAACCGCATCCCCGGCGTCGCGCCCAGTTTCGGGACCGTGCGTCTGAGCTACGACCAGCCGAGCGGAGCCTTGCGGGGACTGGGCGGCTTCGTCGAGGGAACGGGGCGCGACGCCTATATGCTCGACAACGCCAACCTGATTGCGGCGCCTGGGTTCGTGATCATGAACGCCGGACTGCATTGGGACCCGCCGGCTGAACTGGGCCTGGTCGCGGGCGCGCGCTTCTTCGTGGAGGTGCGGAACCTGCTCGATCAGCGTTACGTCGGGTCCGCGAATAACATCAGCGACACGCTGAACGCCGCCACCGGGGCGCAGAATGGTGCGGGCGTGCTCGTCAACGCCACGGGCTCGATCTACGCCGGCGCGCCACGCTCGGTGTTCGGCGGCGTGCGGGTGAAGTTCTGAGGCGCACCATGACCCAGCCCCTCCCCTCCTCAGAGGCTTCGGCGTCGAGCACAACGCGCCGACGCCCCTGGCCGGACTTCCACGCCGTCTGGCGCTGGCACTTCTACGCCGGCCTGTTCTGCATTCCCTTCGTCTGCTGGCTGGCGATCACCGGCTCGATCTATCTCTTCCGTCCGCAGGTGGAGGCCTTGATCGACCGGCCCTACGCTCACCTCGCGTCAGGTGCGGCCCGGGTTGCGCCTTCGGCCGAAGTGCGCGCCGCGCTGGCCTCCGAGCCCGGATCGGTGCTCCACGCTTATCAGCTGCCGAGCACGCCGGACGGCGCGGCCCAGGTGCTGGTCGGGAAGGGTCCAGGTGAGACCCGCGTGTGGGTCGACCCCCGCACAGCGGCAGTGCTGAAGGCGGCGCCGGAAGACAGCCGGCTGATGAGGGTGATCTTCCATCTGCACGGCGAGCTGCTGATGGGAGACCGTGGTTCGATGCTGGTGGAGCTGGCGGGCTCCTGGGCCGTGGTGATGATTTTGACCGGCCTCTTCCTATGGTGGCCGCGGCAGACGCTGGGGCTGCGCGGGGTCCTCTATCCGCGGCTGGGGCTGGGTCGTCGACTGTTCTGGCGCGACCTGCACGCGGTGACCGGCCTCTGGGTTTCGACGCTGGCGTTGTTCCTGCTGCTCAGCGGCCTGCCCTGGGCGAAGAGCTGGGGCGGCTACCTCAAGGAGCTGCGCCACGTCGCCGGGCAGGCGTCGGCAGGCCAGGACTGGACGAGCGGCCGCAGCTCGGAGCTGGCGCAGCGCGCGGCGCTGAGCGCAGGCAGCCTCGCCGGTCAGGAGAGCGAGCACGCCGATCACATGGCGCACATGCAGATGGGCCGCCCGGCGAACCCGGCCGGCGGCTACGACGCCATCGACCGCATGGTTCCGACCGTGGCCGCGCTAAGGCTCGCCTACCCGGTGCTGATCACGCCGCCGATGAAGCCGAAGGGAACGTGGGGGGCGAAGTCGGACGCGCAGGATCGGCCGCTGCGCGTCGATCTCAAGCTCGATCCCAACACCGGAGCCGTGCTTCAGCGGCAGGGGTTCGGGCAACTCGACTGGGTGGATCAAACGGTCGGCGTCGGCGTGGCGGCCCATGAAGGCCATCTCTTTGGATGGCCGAACCAGCTCCTCAACCTATTCACCGCCCTTAGTCTCCTGACCGTCAGCATCAGCGCTGTGGTCCTCTGGCTGCGGCGGCGGCCGAGCGGCGAACTGGGCGCTCCCGCTCCAAACGGAGCGCCGCGCTTTGCGCCGGGTCTCGTGGCGATCGTCGCCGGGCTGGGCGTGCTCCTGCCGCTTTTCGGAGTGTCGCTCATCGTGGTGGCTCTCACGGAGCGACTGCTGCTGCGCCGAATGCCCGGCCTGAACGCGTGGCTCGGTCTTCACGGTCAATCGCGGGCAAGCGGGGACACGCATCAGCCGCTCGCGTAGGCCGCGGCGGTCCGCTCGGCCATGCCTCGCGCGATCGCCGGATCCTCGCCGGCGGCGGCGTGCGCCGCGCCCCAGGCCTCGGCGCTGGCGCGCACGAAGGCCTTGCCGGCCGCCGAGCCCATCCAGTCGCCCACCGCCTCGCGATCCACCGGCGCGCCGCCGCTCTCCAGGTGCAGGCCCAATCCGAGGAGCGTGAGGTCCCAGCCGACGCCGACCGCGCCGGGGCCGAACTCCGTCCAATGCTGGTCCACGTCGGAGGCGTGCACGATGTGCTCCAGGGTGAGCCGGGTGCGCGCGCCCTGCGGCTCCAGCCTCACCGTCAGCCAGCTCATTCCGCCGCCGAACTCCCAGGTGACGTCCAGCGCCCGCGGGGGGTCGCAGCGCGCAATGGTTCCGCCGGCGTTGCCCTGCAACTGGTATCGCCCCCCGAGCTTCAGATCGCCCGTGATCGGCAGGAACCAGCGCGGAATGCGCTCGCGGCCGGTCAGCGCGTCCCACAGGTCCTCAGGGTCGGTGTCATAGGTCCGGGCGGCGACGACCACCCGGGCCGGCTTGCCCTCGTGGTCCCAATCCTCGAACCGGCGGAACTCTGCGCCCGCGGCGCTGGCGAGCACGTGCCTGGTATCCATGACGCAGCCGATCCTCCCTGCAACGCCACAGCGGCGGCGCCGGAGCGCCACGACCACGCCGTTATATTATAACGTACTCGGCTGCGTGGGAGGCGTTTGGGTTCACCGCCGGTGGTGAGGCATCGCAATGCATAGACGTGTTCCGCAAGGCCGCCCAGTCCGGAGCGGCGGCTGATGTTCGTGGCCTTCTTTCCTCGTCCGGCGATCTTCGGCTGGTCGGCGCTGCTGTGGACGGCGCTCTCGGTGGCGCTGTGGTACGCGGGCGGCCGCGACTTCGGCGCCCACGTCGGACTGCCGCCGGCGGCGGCGGGCGCTCCCCCCATCATCGGCGTCTCGATGTTCTGGTCGGCGCCGTTCCTCTGGTTCGATCTCTACTTCGCCGCGAGCGTGGCGCTGTTCGCCGCGGCCTGGCGGCTCCTCGCGCCCCACCCCTGGTGGCGCTGGTCGATCCTCGGCTCGGCGCTGATCCTGTTCGCCACCTATCTGCAGGTGGAGGTCAGCGTCGCCATCAACAACTGGTACGGACCGTTCTACGACCTCGTCCAGGCCGCCCTGTCCCACAAGGGGCATGTCACGCTGCACCAGTTCTATAGCCAGCTGCTGACCTTCTCGGACATCGCGGTCGCGGCCGTGATCGTCGGCGTGCTCACGCTCTTCTTCGTCAGCCACTACGTGTTCCGCTGGCGGATGGC
>JAQGIJ010000326.1 GCA_028291285.1 Phenylobacterium sp.
TCCCGGAGCCAGGGCGCGGCGTTGTTGTAGAGCCAGCGGGCCGCCTCATCGAGCGGAATAAACTCTGGTTCTGGGGTCTTCCAAAGCTCTAGTGCCTCAGCCATTGGCATCGGCCCGATGGTTACGCCCGGCTCGTCCTCCGCTCGGCCGCCAACTACGGCTTTGCCATAGGTTCCTCTGGCGCTCGCTACAGCCGCCTTTGATCGGCGCCCCCATAAGGACGCCCAGACAAGGTGCGTGGTAGTGGCGAAGCAGATCGCGAGCATCAAGCACGCGAGGATACCGCCGGACCACAGCACCCAGAGGTCAAGTTCGTACCCCAGCCGAGTGATCAGCGCTTGGATCATGCCGAGGGCGACTGGCGCGGAGCCAGTAGAAACGGCGGTGACTGCCTCGTGTGTCTTCGTGAGTGGGCGCACGCGCACATCATGACCGGACTCCCCGCCATGGTGAAGCCGCATCGTTTTCGATGACATTTGCCGCCCCATCTCCGGGCCGCTGCACCGTGCTTGGTGTGTTTGCTACATAATGCCGCAGTTTTAAGGGGTGCGGCCTGCCCCCTACACCACGCGCTCATCGGCGCGTGGTCCCCCTCCCCCGCTTTGGCGGTGGAGGTCCGCCCTACTGCAGCTTGGTCGCGAGCTGGCCGATGGCGACGTCGACGAGGGGATCGACCTTCATCGCCGAGAGCCGCTGGCCGAGCATGGCCTCCGCGGCCTGGGCGGCCATTTCGGCGGCGGCGGCCTTGACCTCGGTGGCGGCCTGCGCCTCGGCGGTGGCGATCTTGCGCTCGGCCACCAGCTGGCGCCGCGCCAGGCTCTCCTCGAGCCTGACCCTGGTGTCGGCTTCGAGCCGTTTGACCTCGGCGTGCGCCGCCGCCAGCATCTCCCTGGCGTGGCGCTCGCCCTCGGCGCGCTCGGCCTTCAGGGTCTCCAGCAGGCGCAGGGCCTCCTCGCGGATCCGGGCGGCCTCGTCGAGGTTGCCCTGGATGGCGGCGGCCTGGGCGTCCAGGGCCGCGCCGATCTTCGTCGGCGCCTTGGCCACGAAGATCACCACGCCCAGGAAGATCAGCAGGCCGACGCCGACCCAGAACTCGGCCTCGGCGGGATTGAGGAATTCGGGCATCAGACGACCCCTTCCGGCGTGCGGCCGACGAGCGCGGCGTCCACCTCAGCCTGGGACGGCGCGGCCCCGGTGAGCTTGGCGACGATGGCCAGGGCGGTCTCGGCGGCGATGGCGCCGACGTTGGTCATGGCCTGGTCGCGCAGGCCGCGGATGCGTTCCTCGGCCTTCTCGAGCTCGGCCGCCAGGCGCCGGTCCTCGGCGGCCTGGCGCTCGGCCATCTCGGCCTGGGCCCTGGCCTTGGCCTCGGCCGCGAGGCGGCGGGCCTGGGCGCGGGCCTCGGCGATCTCGGCCTTGGCGGCCGCGGCCTGGGCGTCGGCCTCGGCCTGGACGCGCCGCGCCTGCTCCACCGCGTCCGCGATGGTCTGGGCGCGGGTGTCCTGGATGCGCCGCAGCCTGGGCACGAAGACCTTGGCCAGCAGCACGTAGAGGACCGCGAACACGATCAGCAGCCAGACGATCTGGCCGCCCCAGTATTCGAACCTGAACTGCGGCAGGCCGCCCTTGCCCGGATGTTCGGCGGTCCCGCTCTTGGGCGTGGCTTCGGGCATGCGCCCGCCCTCGCCCTGGATCGCCTCCTGGGCGGGCTTCACGCCCACGGGGGGCGTGACAGGCGTTTGAGTTTCGGCAGCCATCAGGCTTGGACGATCCTAAGACGGCGAGGCGGGCGCGCCTGGAAAGGGCGCGGCCCCGCGCTCGCGCACACGGGTTAGCTGAAGAGGATGAGGAGGCCCAGCACGAAGGCCAGGATGCCCAGCGCTTCGGTCAGAGCCGCGCCCAGGATCAGGTTCGTGAACTGGCCGCCGGCGGCCGAGGGGTTGCGGGTCGCGCCTTGCAGGAAGCCCGAGAAGATCGTGCCCACGCCCACGCCCGCGCCGATCATGCCGAGGGTCGCGAGGCCCGCGCCGATGTACTTAGCCGCTGCCGGATCCATGTTTTTCTAGTCCCGTTGGTTATGAGAGTTGAGGTTGTTTGGTTTGCCGGCCGTCAGTGGTGATGGCCGAGGTTCACCACGTCGTTCAGGTAGACGCAGGCGAGAACCGCGAAGACGAAGGCCTGCAGGAAGGCCACCAGGAACTCCAGCGCCGTCAGCGCCACCACGCCGCCGAGCGAGAGCGCCGCCCCGGGGATGCCGAGGAAGCCCAGGCCGCCCCCGGCCGCCAGCGCGCCCAGCGACACCACGAAGCCCGCGAACACCTTCATGGCCACGTGGCCGCCGAGCATGTTGCCGAACAGACGAAGGGCGAGCGTGACGGGCCGCAGCAGGAAGGAGATCACCTCGATCGGCGTGACCAGGATCAGCATGTACCAGGGCACGCCCGAGGGCACGAACAGCTTGAAGAAGCCGATGCCGTTGCGGGCGAAGCCGATGATCAGCACCAGGCCGATGGTCATCACTGCCAGGGTCGCGGTGACCGCCAGCTGCGAGGTGGCGGTGAACACCAGGAACAGGCCCAGGAAGTTCATCACCAGGATGAACAGGAAGAGGGTGAAGACGAAGGGGAAGAAGGTGCGCCCCTCGTGGCCGATGATGCTGACCGCCAGGTTGTCGATGTAGTTGAAGACGCCCTCGCCGATCACCTGCAGCCGGCCGGGAACGACCTGCGGCCTGGCGGTGACGGCGGCCATGAACAGGACGATCAACGTCGCGGCGATGGTCATCGCCAGCGTCGAGTTGGTGAACGCCATGTCGATGGTCCCGATCCCCGGCAGGGTGATGTCGGGCAGATCCACGATCTTGTGGATCTCGAACTGGTGCATCGGGTCGGCCATGCCGCCTCGAACTCCTTCAATCGTCCTCGTCGTCGGGACCCAGGTCCTTCGGCGGACCCCAGTCCCGGGCGGCTTCCGCGCTCATCCGTTGGGCTGAGCGAAGGGTCATCCAGATGGACACGCCGAAGCCCACCAGGACCCCGACGATCATTCCCCAGGGCTTCGTGTTGGCGACCCAATCGATCGCCGCGCCGAATCCCAAGCCCACGAACACCCCGCCCAAGAGCAGGCCCAGCAGCCGATAGCCGTAGCCGGCGGCCTGGGAGCCATAGTCGCGCGGCGTCTGGACCGTGCGCGCTTCCAGCGCGCCGGCCCTCTGCTCAAGGCGACGGATCGCCTCATCACGCGTCTCTTCCGGGGGCGGCATGCGTCGCTAGGTCATCCAGGCGACCACGACGTCGCCGCGGCGGGGGTTCGAAAGTCGCGCGGAACCTATAGAGGGCGCGGCGGTGCGTCAAGGCTGGGCAGCTAAGGCCTAAGCCGCTGATTCTTCGATCAAATCATCCAATCCGAGCGATCTGCCGCACGCGCCGAGCTACATTCGTGAAACATGCGGCGGCGGCTACTGCGCCGCGATGGCCTCGGCCTGGCGCAGGTCGACGGAGACCAGCTGGGAGACGCCGCGCTCGGCCATGGTGACGCCGAACAGCCGGTCCATGCGCGCCATGGTCACCGGATTGTGGGTGATCGCGATGAAGCGGGTCTGGGTCCGCTTGGCCATCTCGTCCAGCATGTTGCAGAAGCGGTCAACGTTGGCGTCGTCGAGGGGGGCGTCCACCTCGTCGAGGACGCAGATCGGCGCAGGCTGGGCCAGGAAGACGGCGAAGATCAGCGCCGCGGCGGTCAGCGCCTGCTCGCCGCCGCTCATCAGGCTCATGATCGCCATCCGCTTGCCCGGTGGGCAGGCGTAGATCTCCAGCCCGGCCTCCAGCGGATCCTCCGATTCGACCAGCCGAAGCTCCGCCTGGCCGCCCTCGAAGAGGGTGGAGAACAGGGTCTTGAAGTGTTCGTTG
>JAQGIJ010000329.1 GCA_028291285.1 Phenylobacterium sp.
GGCGGGGCCCTGCAGGAGCAGCACGGCGACGGCGGAGAAGAGAAGCCTGGGGATGGAAGACATGGAGCGCACCTTTGCCGCGGTCCTTCAGCGGCGCGCCGAAGAACCCGAAACGTCGCGTCACACGCCTGGGATCGTGGAAGCCGCCCCCGCGCCCGCGCCGCGTGAGGATAATGCCGCATGAATCGCCCGACGTCCTGGTCGCGGCGTAGAACCTTGGCCGCGCTCGCCGCGGCTTGCTCGCTGGGCAAGGCCTCAGCCCTGGCGCAGGCGCCGACGCAGGTCCCCGCCGAGCCGGCCCTGCCGCCTGGCGACGCCGGCGCGCGGCTCGAGAGCGCCTTCGACCAGGCCACCCGCGTGTCGGTGCCGGTGTTGATCGACGGTCGCGGACCCTTTCCCTTCGTCGTCGACACCGGGGCGAACAGCTCGGTGATCGGCGAGCAGACCGCCCGCGCCTGTGCCCTGCCCGTGGTGGCCGAAGCCCCCGTGCACGGCATCCTCTCGGCGCAGCCTGCGCCGATCGTGCAAGTGAAAGCCTTGCAGGTCGGCGACGTGCGGTCGAACCATCTGCGCCTGCCGGTCCTGCCGGAGAGCGCGCTCGGCGCCGCCGGGCTGCTCGGCGTCGACATGCTCCGCAACCGGCGCATGGTGCTCGACTTCGCCGGCAAATCCTTCGAGATCGCCAGCTCCCGATCGAGCGCCGCCTTCGCGCCCGGGCGCGATAGCCACATCAGCGCGCCTGGCGAACCTGTGGTCGTGGCGGCGCGCTTCCGGTCGGGCCAGCTGATCATCATCGACGCCAGCGCGGCGGATCGACCGTTGACGGCGTTCCTGGATTCCGGTTCCCAGGTCACCGTCGCCAACAACGCCTTGCGTGACCTCGTGCTCACCGCCCAGCCGCGCTTGGGCGCCGCCCTGATCAACTCCAGTCTGGTGAGCGCCACGGGGCAGCGCGCCTCGGCCAATTTTGGACCTCTGCCTGGCCTGCGCATCGGCCGGCTGCTGATCGACGCGCCGCTCGTGGCGTTCGCCGACCTGCACATCTTCGAGCTGTGGAAGCTGCAGCAGACGCCGTCGTTGCTGATCGGAGTCGATGTGCTGCGGCGCTTCCAGAAGATCGCCTTCGATTACGGCCGCAAGGAGCTCACGCTCTGGCCGAAGCGGAGAGGGCTTCCTTAGGGCCTATCTCACCCGGTCCGGCGCCAGGACCATCGCCCCGCCCTCGCGCAGGCGGGCCTGGGCGGCCTGGTCGATGAGGGCCTCGGCGCGGGGATCGCCCAGCACCCAGGCCGCCGCCGCCAGCGTCTTGGCCGAGGTCGCCTCGACGCCCAGCAGCTTCTGGATCGCCTCCACCGGCGAGGCGCCCGGCGTCATGCGCTTCAGGCGCGGCTCGCCGGAGAGGTGGGCCAGGGCCTGGGCCTTGGCGACCGCCTCGTAGAAGCCGCCGACCTGGTCGACCAGACCGAGCTCACGCGCCTGGACGCCGGTCCAGACATGGCCGCGGGCGATCTGCTGCACGCGGGCGGGCGGCAGGCGCCGGCCCTCCGCCACCCGGGCGATGAAGTTGGCGTAGATCTGGTCCATCCAGCGGGAGAAGGCGGCGCGCTCCTCCGGGGTGAACTCGCGGCTGACCCCGAAAGCGCCGGCGTAGGGGCTGCCGACGCCCAGCTGGCGGATGTCGACGCCGAACTTGGCGAGCGCGGGACCGAAGGCGAACTTGCCGCCGAACACGCCGATGGAGCCGGTGAGGGTCGTCGGCTGGGCGACGATGGCCGAGGCTTCCGACGAGACCCAGTAGCCCCCGGAGGCGCCATAGGTCCCCATCGAGACCACTACCGGCTTGCCGGCGGCCTTGGCTGCGCGCACGCCCGCCAGGATCTGCTCGGAGGCGGTGTCGGAGCCGCCGGGCGAGTTGAGGCGGAAGACGATCGCCTTCACGTCCTTCGCCTTGGCCGCGGCGTAGAAGGCCTCGGCCAGGTCGTCGGAATAGATGGTCGAGCCGCCGGTGAAGGGGTTCCGGGCGCCGTTCTTGCCGGTGACGATCGGGCCCTCGGCCTCGATCACGGCGATGGCGGGGCCGCTCCCGAGGTCGCGACGGCGGCCGCGGCCGTAGTCGTCGAAATCGACGCTCTGCGCGCCCGGCCCGGCGCGGCGCAGGATGGCCTGCTCGGCGTCGCGCACCTGGCCCACGCGGTCGATCAGGTGCAGCTCGCGCGCCTGCTCGGCGAGGTAGGGCCCGGCCTCCAGGGTGCGGCGCACCAGGCCGGCGTCCATCTTCCGGTCGGCGGCCACGGCGGCGATGTCGGAGGCGTAGATCGAGCCCATCCAGGAGAGCTCGGCTTCCCGGTGGGCCGGGGTGTAGTCGTCGTACAGGTAGCCGTTGACGGCGTTCTTGTACTCGTAGCGCTGCTCGTAGTCGGCCTTGATGTCGTGCTTGTCGAAGAAGCGCTTGAGGAAGATGTCCTCGTTGGCCAGGCCAGTGACCTGGAACGAGGCGCCCGGCTGCATCCAGAGCTCGTCGGCGGCGGCGCCCAGCATGTAGGTCGCGGTGATCAGGCCCGAGGGATAGAGGCCCTGGCTGTGGGCGAACACCGGCTTACCCGTAGCGTGGAAGCGGCGGATCGCCAGCCGCAGCTCGTCGGCGGCCCCGGGCTCCACCCCGCCCTCCGGAAGGCGGATGAACAGGGCCTTGACGCGATCGTCGCGCTGGGCGCGGCGCAGGGTCTCGATGATCGACATCACCGAGTTGGAGCGGCGGCCGATGCCGGTGAGCGGGTTCGCCGGCGACTGGTCGGTCAGCGAACCGCGCAGGTCGAGCTCGAGCACGGCGCGGGCCGGAGTGGCCGGCGGACCTGCGGCGCTGGCGGCCAGGGCGATGAGGACGATGGGCACGCCGATCAGGAAGATCATCAGCCCGGCGAAGACGCCGGCGGCGGTGATCAGGAACTGCTTCATCTTGGGTCCCGCAAGGGTCGCGACCGGCGCAACCTTGGGCTCGGGCTGTCGCACACATTCGCCGCGGCGGGAAGATGCCGGCGCGCCGGCGCGGCCGCGCCGGGGCCGATGCGGCTTGGGCCCAGCCGCGCGGGGTATTAGATAGGACGGCTGCAGAGGGACCGGCGGGCGGTGGGACGAGTGGTTTCGATTGCGCAGGAGCAGCCCGTGCCGGCCGCCGGGCTCGCCCGGGAGGCTCACCGGATCACCGCGGACCTGAATCGGCCGGAGCCGGCCGTCTACTGGACCGACCTCGCGATCACGGCGGCGGCGACCTACGGCGGGCTTGCGGCGGCGGCGCAGGCCCACGGCTTGGCCCAGGCGCTGGGCGCGGGCCTCTGTCTGGTGGCGCTCTATCGGGCGGTGAGCTTCATCCATGAGCTGGCCCACCTGCGGGCGCACGACGCGCCGGGCTTCCGGCTCGCCTGGAACGCCGTTATCGGCGT
>JAQGIJ010000346.1 GCA_028291285.1 Phenylobacterium sp.
GACACCAGCGACTACTACGGCCCGCACGTCACCAACCAGCTGATCCGCGAGGCGCTGCATCCCTATCCGGAGGACCTGGTGATCGTCACCAAGGTCGGCGCCGTGCGGGGCGACGACGCCTCGTGGACCCCGGCGCTCACGCCGCAGGACCTCACACGCGCGGTGCACGACAACCTCAGGAACCTCGGGATCGACGCCCTCGACGTCGTCAACCTGCGGGTCGGCGAGGTCCACGGACCCAGCGAGGCTTCCATCGAGGCGCAGTTTGCGACGCTGGCCGAACTCCAGCGGCAGGGCCTGATCCGCCGGCTCGGCCTGAGCAACGTCAGCTCCGCCCAGGTCAGGCAGGGGCGCGCCATCGCCGAGGTGGTCTGCGTACAGAACCACTACAACCTCGCCCACCGCGACGACGACGCGCTGATCGACGAGCTCGCGGCGGACGGCGTCGCCTATGTGCCGTTCTTCCCGCTGGGCGGCTTCACGCCGCTGCAGTCCTCGACCCTCACGGACATGGCGGGTGAACTCGGGGCCACCCCGATGCAGGTGGCGCTCGCCTGGCTGCTGCAGCGGTCCCGGAACATGCTCCTGATCCCCGGGACCTCGTCGCTCGCCCACCTGCGCGAGAACCTCGGGGCGGCCGGGCTCGCTCTGCCGGACGCGGCCGTTGAGAAGCTCGACACGATCGGCGGACCGCAGGGGGGGTTGACGGCCGGGGCCTAGGTCCGCCGCCCAGGTTGGCGGACCCGGCGATTTGCGCCGCCAGGTCCACCGCGGCGGGTCAGGCCGCCTTGTTGGCGAGCGCGTGAACGTCGCTCGCCTTCAGGGTCTGGCCGCCGATCGCCCAGTCCCCCTGTTCGAACTCGTTCACCCGCACCCAGGTGACGCCGCGAAGCGCCTCGCCTTCGACGGAGATCATCGCCTCGGTGACCCGCTTGATGAGGGCCTGCTTCTGGGTTGGGGTGAACACGTCCTTGATGACATCGATGGTCACGAGCGGCATAGCCGTTCTCCTTGCTCAACTCCCGCCGGCGATAGGCCGGTGGAATGGCCTGCAGACTGCGCCCCGCCGCCGCTCGCCGCTTGACGGTCCGCCAGAGGTTCGTGGGCGGAAACATGGAGATGTGCTACTCAAGGACCGATGTTCTATCAGTTCGACGGGTTCAGCCTCGACACTGACACCTGCGAGTTGCGCGCAGGCGGCGAGCGCCTCGCGATCGAGCCGCAGGTCTTCGCCGTCCTGCAGCTGCTCATCGAAGCCCGCCACCGGCTGGTGTCGCGCGACGAGCTGGTGGACCGCGTCTGGGATGGCCGCATCGTCTCGGAGTCGGCGATCGCCAGCCGCATAAAGTCCGCACGCCGGGCGGTGGGGGACGACGGCGAGGCGCAGCGGATCATCCGCACGGTTCCCAAGCTGGGGTTCCGCTTCGTGGCCGAGGTGCAGACGCCCGCCGCGGCGCCCGCCTCGCCGCAGGAGCCAGCCCCGGAGGCGGATTTGGCGCGCTCGCCGACCGACCGCCCCTCGATCGCCGTCCTGCCGTTCACCCCGCTCGGCGCAGGCCAGGCGGGGGTGCAGATGGCCGAGGCGCTGCCGCACGACCTCATCGCCGAGCTCTCGCGCCTGCGCTGGCTGTTCGTCATCGCCCGCGGCTCGTCCTTCCGGTTCCGCGGCGAGTCGGCGTCGATCGAGGCCGTCCGTCAGGCGCTGGGCGTGCGTTACTGCCTCTCGGGCACGGTCGAGATCGAGGCGAAGGCGCTCGTCGTCACGGTGGAGCTCAGCGACACGGGCGATGGCGGCATCGTCTGGGGCGAGCGGTTCAGCGGGGCCACGGACGCGGTCCACGAGATCCGCGAGGAGGTCGTTCAGGCGGTGATCAGCGCGCTCGACCTGCAGATCCCGCTCAACGAGGCTCGCCGCGCGCGGCTGCGGTCGCCCGACAACCTCGACGCCTGGTCGGCCTTCCACCTGGGCATGCACCACATGTACCGCTTCAGCCGCGAGGGCGCCGCGCACGCCCTTCCGCTGTTCGAGCGGGCGATCTCGCTGGAGCCGGCGTTCGCCCGCGCCCACGCCGGCCTTTCCTTCACCCATTTCGAGCGCGCCTTCCTGGGCTTCGCGGAGAGCCCAGGCGCTGCGGCGGCGCAGGCCCGGCGCTCAGCCGAGGCCTCGCTGGACCTCGATCCGCTGGACCCGCTCTGCAACCTGGTGATGGGCCGCGCCTTCTGGCTCGACGGGTCGCTGGAGTCGAGCCTGCCATGGCTCGACCGCGCCATCCGGCTGAACCCCAACTACGCCCAGGCGAAGTATTCGCGCGCCTGGGCCGAGACCCTGCTCGGCGAGGGTGTCGTCGGCCGGACGAACGTGGACGCCGCCCTGCAGCTCAGCCCGCTCGATCCCCTGGCCTACGGCATGCTGGGCGTGCGGGCCTTCTCCCACATGGTGCTGCAGGAGCGCGCGGCGGCCGCGACCTGGGCCGAGCGCGCCGCCCGCGCGCCGGGGGCGCACGCCCTCATCGAACTGATCGCCGCCGTCGCCCATGGCCTCAACGGCGAGGAGGAGCGCGCCAGGTTCTGGGCGGCCTCCGCGCGACGGCGCCACCCGGGCCTGGGCTCCTCCGACTTCCTGAAGGCATTCCCCTTCCGGGACGGCGCCATGCGGACGACCATCTCCCAGACGCTCGCCCGGCTCTAGGCGGCCCGTCGCGCGCTTGAGCCGGCCGGTCCCTCAGATCCCCGCGTACCACTCGTAGCCGCGGTCCTCCCAGAAGCCGCCCTTGCCGCGGCCGACCTGGGCGAAGTCGGCGACGGCCTCGAGTCGCATGACGTACTTGGCGTGCTTGTAGCCGAGCTGGCGCTCGACCCTGAGCCGGACCGGCGCGCCGTGGGCCACCGGCAGCGGCCGGTCGTTCATCTGGTAGGCCAGGATGGTCTGCGGATGATAGGCGTCGATCAGGTCGAGGCTCTCGTAGTACTGGCCCGAGCCGTCGAGGGTCATCTCCAGCGCGTCGGCGCAGTGAAAGACGATGTAGCGGGCGTCGGGCTTCAGCCGCGCCCGGTCGAGCAGCGGGCCCAGCCGGGCGCCCGTCCACTTGGCGATGTCGCTCCAGCCCTCGACGCAGTCGTGGCGGGTGATCTGGGTGCGCGCCGGCTGGGCGCGCAGCTCGGCCAGGCTGAGCGCCAGCGGCCGCTCGACCAGGCCGTCGACCACCAGCTTCCAGTCGGCGAAGCCGTTCGCCACCTGGGCCTGGTAGGCTGGGTCATCCGGATTGGTGGAGCCGTTGGCGCGGAAGTCGGCGGAGATCAGGCTGGGCTCGAACTCGCGGGCCAGGGCCTTGCGGTCGGTGACCAGCCGCTGCGCCTTCAGCGTCAGCTCCTCGGCGCGGTCGAGCACGGCGACGCTCTTCTGGTTCTGGCTGATCCTGTCGCAGGCGGCGAGCCAGAGGCCCGCCAGGCCGGCGCCGACCGCTTTCAGGGCGCCGCGGCGATTCTCTCTGCGATCCTGGGCGCTCATACGGTCTCTCCCTCGACCTCGATGGCGTAGCGGCCGGTGATCATCGAGCGGATGTTGTTCCAGAGCCCCGAGGCCACGACCATCACCAGGTGGACGATCACGAACAGCACGACCACGCTGGCGCAGATGAAGTGGATCGAGCGCGCCGACTGACGTCCGCCGAACACGTCGAGCAGCCAGGGCGCGGCCGCATCGATGTCCGGCGACATGGTGAGCCCGGTGGCCACCATCAGCGGCAGCAGGACCAGGGCGACGGCCAGGTAGCTCACCTTCTGCAGGACGTTGTAGGTGCGCGCCGCTTCGCCCTTGGGGAACTTCAGCTGCGCGTGGGTGACGATCTCATGCCAGACGTGGAGCGGCCCAAGCTGGGCCCAGGTCGGCAGCAGGTCGCGGCGGAAGTGACCGCCGATCAGGCCCGAGACCAGGTAGATGATCCCATTGATCACGAAGACCCAGGCGAAGAAGAAGTGCCAGCGGCGGCCGGTGGCCAGGTCGCGCCAGCTGGGCACCGTGGCCCACGCCGGGAAGGCCCGCGGCTCGCCCTTGCCCGAGACGCCCAGCACGCCGGTGGTGTCGAAGCGCTGGTCGCCGATCTGGGTCACGCCTGCCAGCTGGGCGCCGTGCTGGGTCGCGCCGATCGACAGCCAGGGGCTCGCGAAGCTCGACTTCGCGCCCCAGTAGAGCGCGCCGTGGGCGTTGAAGATCTGCAGCCCGCTCATCAGGAGCAGGGTGAGCGCCACGACGTTGATCCAGTGGGTCAGCCGGGTCAGGCCGGAATGCCGGCGCACGAGCACCTTGGTCGCCATCGAATGCTCCTCCCCGAAGCCCGGTCAGCTTGCCATAACCCCGATACGGCGGCGAGGCCGCCGCGGATGCGGGAACGCCGGCCATGCCCGACGCGCTTTCTGCTCGGCAACCAACCCAAGGAGCCTCTCATGGCCGACGAACGCGAGGACGCCCCGCAGCCCAGCCAGGACGCTGCGAGCCGCAACAAGATCCAGTCCGGCGGCCGCGAGGCCAACGCCGCCCAGCCGTTGAACACCGCCGAGGATCACGGCGGGCCCGAGCGCTACCCCGCCGCCGACCGCACCGACGGGGTGGGCGGCGAGTCCCGCAGCTTCGATCCCTTGGCCGACGCGCCCGCCCCCCGCCAGGGCGCCGGCGACGGTGGCCCGCCCGCCGCCCGCAGCGACGGCTACATGGGCCCCGGCGGCGATCCGGCGGAAGGCAAGCGGTAGCGCTGGCGGCCCCGCTAGGCGTGGCGGGCGATCCCCCGTAATCTCCGCGGGTTAAAAGAGCGGGAGGCGGCGTGAGCGAGGGTGTGGAGGTCTGGAGGGGCGGCGTCGCCACCTGGGAGTGCGACGTCATGGGCCACCTCAATATCGGCTTCTATGTCGCCAAGGGCATGGAGGGGCTGGTGGGCCTGGCGGCCGAGCTCGGCATGCCGCACGCCTTCGCCCCGCACGCCGAATCCACCCTGGTCGTGCGCGAGCAGCACATCCGCTTCCTGCGCGAGGCGCATGCGGGCGCCCGGCTGTTCATCGAGGGCGGCGTGGTGGAGATCGGCGAGGAGGACGCGCGCCTGCTGCTGCTGCTGAAGCACGACAGCGGCGAGATCGCCGCCAGCTTCCAGATGCGCGTCGCCCACGTCACCGCCCGGGCAGGCCGCGCCTTCGCCTGGCCGGCGCGGGTGCTGGCGCGGGCGCAGGCGCTGCGGATGACCGTGCCGCCCAGGGCGGAGCCGCGCAGCGTGCCGCTGGGGCCGCTGCAGAGCGCCGCCAGCCTTCCGCGCGCGCTGGAACTGGGCCTGACGCGGATCGCGATGGGCGCGGTCCGGCCCAATGACTGCGATCCCTTCGGGCGCATGAAGACCGAAATGCTGATGGCGCGGCTGTCGGACGGCATCCCGCACCTGTTCGGCGCCGAGCGTCCCGGAGCGGCGGGGGGCGGGCGGCGGATCGGCGGGGTCGCGCTGGAGTACCGCCTGCTCTACCTGGAGTGGCCTCGCGCCGGCGACCGCTTCGAGATCCGCTCGGCGACCAAGGGCGGCGATGCGCGGGTGCGCCGGCTGGTGCACTGGTTCCTCGATCCCACCAGCGGCCGGGCCTGGGGCGCCGCCGAGGCGGTGGCCGCCTCCTTCGACCTCGACGCCCGCCAGATCGTCACCCTCACCGACGAGGAGGTGGCGGCCTGGGACGCGCGCGGCGTGGCCGAGGTGACGATCTAGGCCGCGGCAGCCTCGCGCAGCGCCTGCCGCACCAGCTCGGGGCGCTCCATCGGCAGGAAGTGGGTCGTGCCGGGGACGATCTCGCTCCGCAGCGCGCCGGCGGCGACGAGCGCGTCCAGCCGCGCCGCGGAATCCGCACCCGTGGACTCCGTCTCGGCGCGCAGGATCCGGACCGGACAGCGGACCCGCGCCAACGCCGCCCACGGATCGTACTGGTGCACGGCGAAGTTGGCGGCTTCCCAGGCCGGCCGGCAGGTCAGCGTCACCTGGCCGTCGGCGGTGTCGCCGAAGCCCGCCGCCACATAGTCGGCCAGCTGCGCCTCGCGCCAAGTGCGGAATGCGCCGCGGCCGCGGTAGGCCTCGAGCGCCGCCGCGCGGTCGGGGAAGCTGTCGCGCCGGCGAATGGCGCCCTTCGCCAGCGGCGAGTCCCACAGCGGCGTGCGCCGCGCCGTCTCGCCGATCAGCACCGGCTCGAACATCACCAGGGAACGGACCCGCTCGGGCGCGTCGGCGGCGGCCAGCAGGCTGGTGGTCGCGCCCATGGAGTGGCCGGCCAGCACCACCGGCGCCTGCGTCTCAGCGGTCAGGAAGGCTACGACGTCGCGGGCGTAGACCTGCCAGCCGGTCCAGCCCTCCGGCTCCGCGGGCAGGGTGGTGGCGCCATGGCCCCGCAGGTCGATCGCCAGGATGCGCAGCTCGGCCGCCAGCGGCGCGAGGATGCTGCGGTAGGTGCGCGCGTTGAAGCCGTTGGCGTGGGAGAAGACGATGTCGACCGGCCGCTCCGCCGGGCCGAAGTCGAGCGCCGCCATCGCGCCGCCCCGGCTGGGCAGCGGAACCGTCCGCACGCGCGGCTCGTACTCGACTCTGGCGTCCATGCGGGGTCCCCTAGCTCGTTCCCATATAGATCGCCGCGATGCGGAGAGAAGAGATGAAGACCCTGGCCACCATCGGCTACGAGGGCGACACCCAGCCGGAGGTGATCGAAAAGCTGAAGCGCGCGGGCGTGGAAGTGCTGATCGACGTCCGGGCGGTGGCGGCGTCGCGGCGCGCCGGCTTCTCCAAGACCCTGCTGGCGGCCAGCCTGGCCGAGGCCGGCATCGACTATGTGCACCTGCGCCAGCTCGGCACGCCGAAGCCGGGCCGCGAGGCCGCGCGCAAGGGCCGGGTGGCGGAGATGCGGGCGATCTACGAAGAGCACCTGCAGGAGCCGGGCGCCCAGCTGGAGCTCGCGAAGGCCGGCGAGATCGCCCAGGCGCGCAAGGCGGCGCTGCTCTGCTACGAGGCCGACGCGGCGGGCTGTCACCGCGCCATCGTCGCCGACCGCCTCTGCGGCGCGCTAGGCTGCCGGATCGAGAACCTCTGAGGGCCGCCGTGCGGCCGATCAGACCTCCAGCTCGGCCTGGGTCAGGTTGCAGCCGGCCAGGCGGGCCTGGGTCATGTCGCACTCCAGGAACCGGGCGCGCAGCGCATTGGCGCCGCGCAGGTCGGCGCTGCGCAGGCTGGCGCGGGTGAAGTCGGTGCGCACATAGCGGCCCGGGCTGATCAGCAGTGGCCCGAGCTGGGCGCCGCGAAGGTCCGCCCGCGCGAACTGGCCGTCCACCAGCCTGGCGCCGCGCAGGTCGGCGTCGCGCAGGTCCGCGCCGCGGAAGTCGCCGCCCGAGAGGTCCGCGCCCTGCAGCTGGGTGCGGCGCATGTCGAGCCCGAAGAACACTGCGCCGGGCGCGATCAGCCCCGTCAGCCGCCGGCCTTCCAGCGTCCTCAGCGGCCGGAAGTCCACCTGCGGCAGCTTCATCACCGCGCCGGCGCGTCCGTCGCTGTCGCAATAGGCCTCGTGCTCGTCGAGGATCTCATCGACCGGCTTGTCGTCCACATAGACCAGCGGCGGCGGCGCGCGCAGCACATCGGTCATGTCCGCGTCGTCGAGCCGGGCGTGCTCCAGGTTGACCCCGGTCAGCACCGCCCGCTTCATCGAGGCGCCGGTGAGGTCCGCCCCGCCCAGGTCCGCCCCGGAGAGGTCGGCTCCGTCCAGCACCGCCCGCATCAGCCGGGCGCCCGCCAGGTGCGCGCCGGCGAGCACCGCGTCGGTGAAGTCGCTGGCGGTGGCGATGGTGCCGGACAGGTGCGCGCCTTCGAGGTTGGCGCCATGCAGCACGGCGTAGGTCAGCTCGCCCGGCCGGTGCTCGTGGCGCAGCACGCGGAAGCCGTCGAGCTTGTCCTGCAGGGCGATGCGGCCCTCGCGCAGGTCGCAGCCGGCCATCTCCGCCTGGGCCAGGTTGGCGCCGCGCAGGCAGGCGCCGCGGAGGTCCGCGCGCTTCAGGTTGATCCGCCGCATGTCGGCTTCGCGCAGGTCCGCGCCGAACAGGATCGCCCGCGACAGGTTGGCGTCCGCGAGGCTCGCGCCCGACAGGCAGGCGCCGGCGAGGTCGGCCTCGCGCAGGTCCACCCCTTCCAGCGAGCAGTTCGAAAGGTCGGCATAGGTCAGGCACATCCGCCGCCCGCCCGCGCGTCCGGCGAGATAGCGGTGGTGCGCCTCCACCGCCTCGTTGAGCGCCTTGGCGTCCAACGGCGTGTGATGTTGCGGGAGCGTGCTCGTCATGGCGTGTCATGCGCAACATCGCCGCCCGCGCTTAAGGAACGGTGTGCGCAGGCTGATTTTCGGGGCGCGGTGGAGGAGCTCGCCGCTACAGCCACCGACGCCGCCGGAACCACCACAGCGGCACGACGGCGGAGAGGAGCATCAGCGCCAGCGCCGCGGGATAGGCCCAAAACTTGTCCAGCTCGGGCATGTGATGGAAGTTCATGCCCCAGATCGAGGCCAGCAGGGTCGGCGGGGTGAAGATCACCGCATAGACCGAGAAAAACTTGATGATGCCGTTCTGCTCGATGTTGATCAGGCCCAGCGCCGCATCCAGCAGGAAGGAGATGTGGCTGGACTCGAAGCTGGCGTGCTCGGTCAGCGACTGGGCGTCGCGCTGCAGCGAGGTCAGGTGGGTCTGGCACTCCGGATCGCCGGCGATCTCGCGGGCGAGGCTGGCGAAGCTCACGGCCCGCCCGACGCTGGTCAGGCTGCTGCGCGCCAGGGAGGCCACCGACTGGGCGCGGGCCAACTCGGTGAGCAGCGGCTCGAAGCCGCCGCCCTGCGGCCGGTTGAAGATGGTGATCGAGGCGCCTTCCACCCGCTCGCTGGTCTGCTCCAGGACCTTCGCCAGCCGCTCGATCACGGCGTCCAGCAGGCCCAGCAGGGCCGCGGTCCCGCTCTGCACGTCCGCCTGGCGCGCCCGCTCGGCGAACACGGCGAACGCGCGCAGCTCGTCATAGCGGATGGTGACCAGGAGGCCCTTGACGAGCACGAAGGTCACCGGGACGGCCTGGGGCCCGTCGTCGCTGTGCGCCAGCAGGGTGGCGGTCATGAAGGTCGCGCCGTTCTCCTGGTAGAGACGGCTGGAGGGCTCGATCTGCGCCATCTCCTCGGCGGTGGGCAGGTCGACGCCGAGCGCGGCCTCGACGAACAGCTCCTCCTCGCGGCTGGGGCAGAGGAGGTCGACCCATATGGCGTCGGCCGGCGGCGTCCAGGCGGCCTGCGGCCCGAGCGGCTCGAAGCCCGCCGCTCCCCGCCGCAACAGGCTCAGCATGCGCGCAGCGCTGGGATCTTACTGGCCGGACTTCGCGTCGCCGCGGGTCGCCGCCGCGATCAGGGCGCCGATCTGGTCGGTGGAATCGGCCACCTGGCTCAGGATGCGCATCGGGCCGGCGCCGGGCCGCACCGCCGTGGCCATCTGGTTGGCCGCGGATTGCGCCATGGCGATGGCGGTGTTCTCGGCGGTGTTGAAGCCCGAGCCGGCGACCTGCCGCGCCTGGGCGTCGGGATAGATGAAGCCATAGGTCGGATAGGTCGAACCGCCCAGGTCGCGGTTGGGGTCGTACCAGACCTTCACCTCGCTCCAGTCGCCGCGCGGCGACACGTCCACCAGGGTCACGTCCTTCTCGATCTTGCCGCGCGAGCCTTCGATCGGCGACCAGTTGGCGTGGGTGATCTGCACGATGCGCTCGGTCAGCACCTCGCTGACCACGGCCACGTGGCCGAGCTTCATGCGCTCGGTGGGCTTGAAGCACAGCACCGCGCCCGCGCGCGGCGTGAAGCCGGTCTCGTAGTGGCCGACGGCCTGCTTCCACCAGGTGTAGGCGTCGCCGAAGATCTGGATGCCGGAGACCAGACGCGCGAAGGGAACACACTGCCAATAGGTGTCGGCGACCGCGGCGGCCGTCGGCGCGAGGCTGACGATGGCCGCGACGGCCAGGGAACCCAGCAGGGTTCTCGTCCGTTTGAGCATGTTCTGGGGCCCTCCCCGACGCTAGACGTCCAAGGGATAACCCTAACCCCGATCCAGTGAAAAGAGGGTTTACGCCGCCGCGACCCAGCGTCGCGTGCGATCTGCCGCCCTCACGATCACGTTACAACCTGGCTCAACTCAGAGCCTCCTAGATCTTACAAGTATTTTGCGGGCGACCAGGCCCCGTTCATGGCCGCGCGGCCGCGCTCCGGTTCCGTGACATACGCTACGTTGCTGAATTCGAGCGTGGGATCTACACGAAGCCGGCCTGTGGCGAGCCCGCGACGCATGATGTCACGGCCGCTGTAACGCTTTGAAACACGAGCCGCCAAGCTTCGGCCGAATGATGGGGGAGGCGCGAGACGCCAGCTTCACAATTCTGCGACTGCCGAGCTGCTGTGGATAAGTGCAGCCGTGCCGCTTCCCCTGGCTCCCGACGCGGGATCGGCTAAAAGCGTCGCCGGACAGGAGCCGACCGCATGGAGAATCTCGCCGCGCTCGCGGCCCGCCCGGAGGCCTGGGTCGCCCTCGTCACCCTGATCGTGATGGAGGTGGTGCTGGGGATCGACAACCTGGTGTTCGTCTCGATCCTGTCGAACAAGCTGCCGGAGGCCAGCCGCCGCAAGGCGCGGTTCATCGGCATCTCGCTGGCGCTGCTCATGCGCATCGGCCTGCTCTCGACGCTGGTCTTCATCGTCGGCCTCACCGCGCCGGTGTTCACCCTGCCGTTCACCGCGCCCGCCGGCGAGGACGGCCATCCGCTGGTGGACCTGGCCTTCTCCTGGCGCGACCTGATCCTGCTGGCCGGCGGCTTCTTCCTGGTCTGGAAGGCGACCACCGAGATCCACCACAGCGTCGACCCGCACCAGAGCGACGATCTGCTGGACAAGCGACGGACCGGCACGCTCGGCTTCGGCGCCGCCATCGTGCAGATCCTGCTGCTGGACATCGTCTTCTCGATCGATTCGATCCTCACCGCCGTGGGCATGACCGAGCATCTGCCGATCATGATCGTCGCGGTGATCGTCGCGGTCGGGCTGATGCTGCTGGCGGCCAACCCGCTGGCCGACTTCATCAATTCCAATCCCAGCGTCGTGATGCTGGCGCTGGGGTTCCTGCTGATGATCGGCGCGACCCTGATCGCCGACGGCTTCGGCGTGCACGTGCCCAAGGGCTACATCTACGCCGCGATGGCGTTCTCCGGGGGCGTGGAGGGGCTGAACCTGGCCGCGCAGCGGGCCAAGCGCAAAGCCGGCAAGCCGCGGGCCTGACCGCGTTGCCGCGAGGCGCGACGCACCCTAGCCTGCCCCCGAGTTGAGTCGCGCGCGAGGGCGTGGCTCGCTCGCCCGCGGGATGCGCGCATGCCGATCAGCTACCTTTCGGCCGCCCAGATCTCCAGGCTCGACCTCACGATCTTCCATCAGCTGTCCACCACCCAGATCGGACAGCTGACCGCCACCCAGATGGCGGCGCTCAGCGTGACCGAGCTCGAGGCGCTCAGCTCCGCCCAGGGGGCGGCGCTGTCGGTAACCCAGGTGAAGGCGCTCAGCGTCACCCAGCTGCCACACGTTCCCGACGCGGTGGTGTTCGACTCCAACCAGCTGCTGGCGCTCAACGGCGCCCAGCTCAGCGCGCTCAGCGACACCCAGTTCGGCCACATCGACGCCACCGGGATCGGCCGGATGTCGGCCGTGCAGGTGGCGACGCTCGCCGGCGCCCGGCTTTCGGCGCTGACCAGCGCCCAGGTCGCCGGTTTCGCCACGGTGCAGATCCGCAGCCTGACAAGCGCCCAGTTCGCCGCGCTCACCGTCACCGACCTCGGCGAGCTCAGGTCTGACCAGCTGGCCGCCCTCACCACGGTACAGGTCGGCTATCTGACCTCGACACTGGCGGGCGGGCTCTCCACCACCCAGCTGGCCGGCTTGGCGCCCAGCCAGATCGGCGCACTCTCCACCACCAGCCTGGCGGCGCTCAGCGCCACCCAGGTGCAGTCGCTCAGCTCCACCCAGCTGTCGGGCCTGACCACCCTCCAGGTGGCTAGCCTGAACGCCACCAACTTCGCCGAGCTGTCGACCACCCAGATCGCCGGCTTCACGCCCGCCGAGCTCGCCGCCATCTCGCCGACCAACCTCTGGTCGCTCGACAGCGGGCTGATCCAGAGCCTGACGCCCACCCAGTTCGCGGGGCTCACCACCATCCAGCTCTCGGCCCTGGACGCCACCGCCTTCGCCAAGCTGGGCGGGGCGCAGATCGCGGCCCTGGCGCCCGCCCAGCTGGGCGCGCTGACGGCCGCAAACCTGATGTCGCTCGGTGACTCCCAGCTGGCTGCGCTGACGTCGTCGCAGATGCAGGGGCTCTCGGCGACCCAGCTGGGATCGCTCGACGCCACCGGATTCGGACGGTTCTCGTCGACCCAGATCCTGGCGCTGAGGCCCGCGCAGATCGGCGCGCTGCCGGCGGAGAAGTTCTCAGCGCTGGACGCCTCGGTGGTGGGCCAGCTCACCACCAGCCAGGTGGCGGGGCTCTCGGCCTACCAGGCGCACCGCCTGTCGACCGGCGACATGGCCGAGTTCAGCCTCACCCAGATCAAAGCCTTGGGCCCCGGCCACCTCGCCGCCCTCTCGCCCGACGCCTTCGCGGCGCTGAACGCCGACCAGCTCGCGGCGCTGACCTCGACCCAGCTCTCTGCGGTGGGCGCGGCCTCCATCGACGCGCTGAGCGCGACCCAGGTCCAGGCGCTGACCACCACCCAGCTCGACGGCCTCGCCACGGCCACCATCAAGGCGCTCAGCACGACCGGCTTCGCCGAGCTCACCTCGACACAGGTCCTGGCGCTGACGCCCAGCCAGATCGGTGCGCTCTCCACCGACAACCTGATGGCCCTGACCACCACCGAGCTCGGCGAGCTGACCGGCACCCAGATGGCGGCGCTCACGAGCACCCAGGTGGGCGCGCTCACCACGACCCAGGTGAGCGAGCTGCGCTTCGCCCAGATCTACGCCCTGTCGGCGAACCAGATGGCCGCGCTGGCCTCGACGGCCGTGGCGGCGCTGAGCCCCAACCAGCTGGTGGGTTTCGGCGCGAACCAGCTGGGGTCGCTCTCCACCACCGCGTTCGAGGCGCTGAGCGCCACCCAGGTCCAGTCGCTGAGCACCGGCCAGGTGATGGGCTTCAGCGTCAACCAGCTGCGCAACATGGTCACCGACGATCTGGGCAGGCTGACGCTCACCCAGTTCAGCGCGCTGCTGCCGACGCAGATCGGCGCCATCCCCTCGCAGCTGGTGCAGGGGCTGGCGAGCACGGCGGTGGCGGCGCTCACGCCGACCCAGGTCGCCGGCCTCACCACCTTGCAGCTGTCGGCGCTCGCCGCCGGTGCCTTCCCTTCCGTGAGCCCCGGCCAGATCGCCGGCCTCACCCCCACCCAGGTCCGCAGCCTGCCGACGGACGTCATGGCTGCGCTCAGCGCCACCCAGATGGCGGCGCTGACGCCCGCCCAGATACCCTCGCTCACCACCACCCAGATCGCCGGCCTCACCACCACCCAGGTGGCCGCCCTGACCCCGCTCCAGCTCAACGTCCTGAGCTCGGGCCAGGTCGCCTGGCTGCCGGGCTAGAGCCCTTCCCGCTCGCGTTGAATCAACGCGAGCGGAAAAGAAGGGCTCTCACTTAGAAGCGACGACCCTGTTCATCCCACCTGACTTGCCTCAAGTCAGGTGGGACAGGGCTAGGCGGCCGCGCGCGGCGTCACAGGAAGCTGTACGGGTCGATGTCGATCGCCAGGCGGATGGCGGCGGGCGGCTTCACCCGGGCGCGCCAGGTGGCCATGTAGGCCGACAGGTCGACGCCGCGGTCGGCGCGCACCAGAAAGCGCTTGCGGCGGCGCCCGCGCACCAGGCCGAGCGGCGCGTCCGCCGGGCCGTAAACCTCCACGCCCTCGGCGTTCGGCGCGGCCTGGGCCATGTCGCGCATGAAGGCGTCGAGCTGGGCGGCGTCCGGCCCGGAGGCGATGACGGCGGCCAGCCGGCCGAACGGCGGCAGCTTGGCGAGGAGCCGCTCCTCCATCTCGGCGGCCACGAAGGCGTCGCGGTCCTGCGCCTTCAGCGCCTGCATCACCGAATGCTCTGGCGCATAGGTCTGCAGCAGCGCCCTGCCGGGTCGGTCGCGGCGCCCAGCGCGGCCGGTGGCCTGGGCGAGCAGCTGGAAGGTGCGCTCCGCCGCGCGCAGGTCGCCGCCGCGCAGGCCGAGGTCGGCGTCCACCACCCCCACCAGGGTCAGCATGGGGAAGTTGTGGCCCTTGGCGGCCGCCTGGGTCGCCACCAGGATGTCGATCTCGCCGGCGGCCATCGAGTCCACCAGCCGCCTGGCCTCGCGCGCATCGAAGACGGTGTCGGAGGAGAAGACCGCCACGCGCGCCTCGGGGAACAGATGGCGCGCCTCCTCCTCCACCCGCTCGACGCCCGGCCCGATGGAGACCAGGCTGTCCCTCGCCCCGCAGTGTGGGCAGCGCTCGGGCTTGACCATGGAGAAGCCCGTCAGGTGGCAGACCAGCCGGCCGGAGTAGCGGTGCTCCACCAGCCAGGAATCGGTGTCGGGCGCGGTCATCCGCTCGCCGCAGGCCTTGCAGAGGACCAGCGGCGCATAGCCCCGGCGGTTGAGGAACAGCAGGACCTGCTCGCCGCGGGCCAGGGTCTCACCCATCGCCTCGACCAGCGGCGGCGAGAGCCAGCGGCCGCTCTGCGGCGGCGTCTGCCGCAAGTCCACGAGCTCGATGTCCGGCAGTTGCGCCGTCCCGTGCCGCGCGGAGAGGCGCAGCCAGCGGTAGCGGCCGGTCTCGGCGTTGCGCAGGGTCTCCAGCGAGGGCGTCGCCGAGGCCAGCACCACCGAGGCCGTCTCGATCTTGCCGCGCACCACCGCCAGGTCGCGAGCCTGGTAGATGAAGCCCTCCTCCTGCTTGAAAGAGCCGTCGTGCTCCTCGTCGACGACGATCAGCTGGAGGTTGGCGAACGGCAGGAAGAGCGCCGAGCGGGCGCCGACCACGATCCGGCAGCGGCCGGCGGCCACCGCCTCCCAGACCCGGCGGCGGGCGGGCGGGGCGACGTCGGAGTGCCACTCGCCGGGCTGGGCGCCGAAGCGGGCCGCCACGCGGCCGATCACCGCCTGGGTCAGCGCGATCTCCGGCAGCAGGATCAGCACCTGGGCCATGGGGTCGCGGGCCAGGGCGTGGGCCGCGGCCTCCAGATAGACCTCGGTCTTGCCGGAGCCGGTCACCCCGTCCAGCAGGGCGACGTTGAAGCCGCCCTCGTCGACCATCTCGATCAGCAGGCCCGCCGCCGCCGCCTGGCTGGCGTTCAGCGTCGAGCCCGCCCGCGTCAGGTCCGGCTCTTCGAAGCGGGCCTCGGCCTCGATCGTGCGCACCTCCAGAACGCCCTCGTCGACCAGCCCCTTCACCACGCCGGAGGAGACGCCCGCCGCGCGCGCCAACTCGGCCTGCGGTAGCTCGGCGGCGGCGGCCTCCAGCACCTTGGTCCGCGCCGGCGTCGGCCGAGCGGGCTGCAGCCCCGTCACGGCGAGCACCTTCACCGCCCTGGCCTTCGGCGCGCGGGCGCCGCGCAGCGCGATGGCCAGCGGCTGGCCGGGCGCGTCCACCGCATAGCGTGCGGCCCACTGCACGAACTCCAGGGTCTTTTCCGGCAGGCGCGGCTCGTCCAGGCGCCGGTCGATCAACTTCAGCGGCCGGTTGCCGCCGGCGCCTTCGCGCAAGGCCACCACCACGCCGCGCAGCAGCCTGGGCCCCAGCGGCGCGGCCACCTGGTCGCCCACGCAGAGCTCCAGCCCCTCGGGCTCGGCGTAGTCGAAAGCCTCCGGCAAAGGCATGGGCAGGAGGACCGAGGCGATGCGGCTCATCTACTGGGCTTTTGCGCTTTCTGCCCCAGCCGCTACAAGCGCCTGCGACAACGTGAGGCCCGCCCGATGCAGATCTTCCTCGACACCACCGACGTCAACGTCCTGCGGGACCTGGCCGCCACCGGCCTGGTGGACGGGGTCACCACCAACCCGACGCTGATCGCCAAGTCCGGTCGGCCCATGCTGCAGGTCATCGCCGAGATCTGCGACGCCGTCGAGGGCCCGGTGAGCGCCGAGGTGGCGGCCATGGACACCGCCGGCATGCTGGACGAGGGCCGCAAGCTCGCCGCCGTCGCGCCGAACGTGGTGGTGAAGGTGCCGCTGACCCGCGACGGCCTGATCGCCACGCGCGAGTTCGCCCAGGAAGGCATCGCCACCAACGTCACCCTCTGCTTCTCGGCGGTGCAGGCGCTGCTCGCCGCCAAGGCGGGGGCGAGCTTCATCAGCCCCTTCATCGGCCGGCTGGACGACCATGGGGCCGACGGCATGGACCTGATCACCGAGATCCGGGCGATCTACGACAACTACGACTACGAGACCGAAATCCTCGCGGCCTCGATCCGCACGCCGGGCCACGTGAAGGAAGCGGCGCTGGCCGGCGCGGACTGTGCGACGATTCCGCCGTCGGTTTTCCAGGACCTCTTCAAGCACCCGTTAACCGAGAAGGGGCTTGAACTGTTCATGAGCGACTGGGCCAAGACCGGGCAGTCGATTCTCTGACACCGAGGGGGCGAGATGGACGGGTCGCAAGGCGGAATCACCGAGGCCGCCGTCCAAGTCGCCCCCCTCGAGCCCATCCCCCTCGAGCCGGGCGCCGTCCGCCGCTTCCTGGCCGACAATCCCGAGTTCCTGCGCGAGGACCTGGGCCTGCTGGACGAGCTGGGCCTGAAGGTCGCCGCCGGCAATGTGGTCGACTTCGGGCCGGCCGCCCTGGCCCGCGTGCACGCCGCCCACCGGCGCGAGGCGATGCAGCGCCAGGAGCTGGAGGAGATCGCCCGCGCCAACTTCTCCGCCCAGGCGCAGATCCACGGCGCGGTGGTCGACCTGCTGGAGGCGCGCAACCAGGCCGACCTCGCCTATCGGCTCGACCACCTCGCCCAGCACCGCTTCGGCCTGACCTGCGGCGTCATCGCCATGGAAGGCGAGCGCGCGCCGGCGGGCTGGCGCCTGCTCGTGCCAGGCCAGGTGGACATGATCCTGGGCGACCACGGGCTGGCCCACATGGGCGCGGCGCCCACGGCGCTCGGCCTATTCGGCGAGCGGGCGGAGTCGGTCCGCTCCATGGCGATGGTGCGGATGGCGATCTGGGAGCCGTCCTGTCAGGGGCTCCTGGCCTTCGGCTCTGGCGACGCCCAGGGCTTCACCCCCGACATGGGCTCGGAGCTGGTGGCCTTCCTGGCCCGCGTCGTGGAGCGCACGGCGGAGCGATGGCCGCTTCTCTGACCGCCGCCGCCCTTAGCGCTGCTGAGGCGCGGGCGCTGTGGCTGGAGCACCTCGCAAACGAGCGCCGCGCCTCGCCGCGCACGCTGGAGGCCTACGGCTTCGCCGCCGCCCGCTACATCGCCTTCCTTGAGCGCCACCGCGGCGAGGCCGTCACGGTCCCCGCGCTCGCGGAGGTCACCGCCGGCGAGGTCCGCGCCTGGCTCGCCCACCTGCGCTCGGGCAAGCACCCGCTCTCGCCGCGCTCGCTCTCCCAGGCGCTCTCGGCGATCCGCACCTTCCACCGTTTCCTCGACCGCAGGCTGGACGCGCCCAACGCCGCCATCGCCCTGGTCCGCGGGCCGAAGGTGAAGCCCGGCGCGCCCAGGCCCGTGAGCGAGGACCAGGCGCACGGCCTGCTGGCCGAGCCCGGGCTCGACCCGGACCGCGAGGACTGGGAGGCCGCGCGCGACCAGGCGGTGCTCACCCTGCTTTACGGCTGCGGCCTGCGGATCTCCGAGGCGCTGTCGCTGAAGCGCCGCGACGCGCCGCTGGGGCCTGAGCTGCGCATCACCGGCAAGGGCTCCAAGACCCGGATCGTGCCGGTATTGCCCGCCGTGCGCGACGCGGTGGACGCCTATCTCGCCGAGCTGCCTTTCGTCGTCGAGCCGGACGCGCCGCTGTTCCGCGCCAAGCGCGGCGGGCCGCTGTCGCCGCGCCACGTGCAGGCCACCGTCCAGATCCTGCGCGGACGCCTGGGGCTGCCGTCGAGCGCCACCCCGCACGCGCTGCGCCACTCCTTCGCCACCCACCTGCTGGGCGCGGGCGCGGACCTGCGCGCCATCCAGGAGCTGCTCGGCCACGCCTCGCTGTCGACCACGCAGCGCTACACAGAGGTGGACGCGGCCCGCCTGCTCAGCGCCTACGCCAACGCCCACCCGCGGGCGTAGAACCCGCTCCCGCAAGCAAGGCGAAGCTAGCGGCCCGCCGCGCGGCCGTCGCCTTCCACGTCATAGCGGACGATCACCGGGGCGGGGCAGCCGCCGACGCGGCGGTCGACGGCGATCTCCAGATTGGCCTTTGGCAGGTCGCCGAGCTTGCGCGGCCG
>JAQGIJ010000368.1 GCA_028291285.1 Phenylobacterium sp.
GGAAACGCGCTGGCGATCGCCTCGATGGCGAAGATGTCGGGTGGGTTCTTCAGGTTCCAGTAGGCGCCGGGCGTCTTCCATTGCAGCAGCTTCAGCGCCTTGGCGAGATAGGCGTAGGCGGGCTCCAGGTCGGCGGCGAACAGCCAGCGGGCGTAAGAGGGCGTGTTGTAGAGCGTCGGAAGCTGCAGGTTGCGCGCCGTCAGCCCTAACAGCGGGCCGTGCTCCGACGGATCCTCGGCCTCGATCGGCAGCATGGTCTTCAGGGTCGGCATGGCGAGGTCGCGGGCGGCGAAGGCTTCACGGGTCGCGATCAGGCGCGGATCGACGGCCACGCTGGCGTCCGGTGGCGGCGTCAGGCTGTTGATCTCCCAGCGCCGGATCGACCGCGCCCGCGGGTCCTCCGACATGAACTGCGAGAGCGCCGTCGTGCCCGTCCGGGGCAGGCCGATCACGAACACCTGCGGCGCCAGCGTCTCGTCGAGGATCTCCGCGTGCGCGGCCAGCCACCGCTCGAGCCGCAAGCGCTCGCTCAGGGTGGCGACGATGGCCCGCTCAGCCGCCGCCGCGCCCGAGGCGTTCAGGCCCGCCTCCGCGCGCAGCGACGCGCAGAGCGCCGCCAGGCCGTCGTCGAGGGGCGCGGCGCCGAAGTCAGAGAGCGCGGTTTCCGCCTGGGCGCGCGCCTTGAGTGCAATGGGATCGAATGTCGTCATGTCTGGGACCGCAGGTTCTTGATCAGGGGGCGACCGGCTGGGCGTCACGGCAGAGCCGGGCGAAGCCGTCGGCGAAACGCACCTTGCAGGGGCCGGTGATCGAAAGCCGGCGGGTGTTGTCGGCCGCGTTGCCCTTCGGCGCGCCGGGGAAATTCGCCACCTTGAGCCGCGGCTGGTAGCCGGTGAGCCGCGCCAGCTGGCCCGCGGCCTCCTGCGTGGTCACCGTCTCGTCGCCGCACCAGTTGACCACCAGGGCCGGGACCGCGGCGGCCTCCAGCAGGGCCTCGACCTGGGCCTGCATGTCCTCGGTGTGGATCGGCCCGTGCGGGTTGGGGTCGTACGGGACCATGAACTCGCCCCCCTCGCGCCCGGCCTCGATCAGCTTGGAGAAGTAGGCGCCGGGCACGCCCAGGACGGTGTTCAGGCGCGCGATGGTGGTGGGCAGGTTGAACGCCCGGGCGCAGAAGCGGGCCACCGCCTCCATCCCCAGCTTGGTCGCAGGGCTTGTGGCGGCGTAGGCGGTGGCGCCGCGGCCGACCGGATCGGTCTCGGCATAGCGATGGAACGCGTCCTCATGCGGCGAGTAGATGCCCATGGACGAGACGATCAGCGCCGACCTGGCGTTGCGGCAGCGCATCATCAGCAGACCCGCGGCCTCCACGTTCACCCGCATCGCCGCCTCGAGCTGATCCAGGCCCGCGCGCATCCAGGCGAAGTGCAGCAGCCGGGTGAAATCGCCGGGCAGGTCGTCGAAGTTGTCCGCGCCGAGGTCGGCCGGCAGCGGCCGCACGCCCGCGGCTTCCACCACCTCGCGCTGGCGGGGGTCGGCGAACCGGGCCAGGCCCCAGACCTCGTTGTTCTTGGCCAGCGCCGCCGCGATCGGCAGCACCGCCTTGCCGGTGACGCCGGTCACCAGGATCCGTTCGTCCGAGAGCATTCGATCCCTCCCTGCTGGGCTCGCCTCAAGCGACGGATCTTTGTCCGCCTCGCAGCGCCGGCGCTTGCCGCGCTCGCGCCGAGGTCCCATCGTGCGCGAACATTGCTGACGATCAATCAGAATCTACAGGGGGAGGAGGAACCGCGATGCTGCACGGGCGGAAAATTCTGCTGACCGGGCTCACCGGCCAGGTGGGCGGCACCTTCGCGGACGCGCTCGCCCCGCACAACGAAGTCTATGGGCTGGCCAGGTTCAGCCGCCCGGGCTCGCGCGAGCACGCCGAAGCGGCCGGCGTGAGGACGATCGTCGGCGACTTGGCCGAGAACCGGCTGGACGGGATCCCCAACGACCTCGACGTGGTCATCCACCTGGCGGCCAACACCAAGCCGGGGACGGCCGAGGTGGGGATGCGCGAGAACGCCGAGGGCACGGGCTTCCTGATGCACCGCTGCCGGGGCGCCAAGGCCTTCATCTTCGTCTCCAACAACTCGCTCTACGCCGACCACCCCGACCCCCTGCACAGGTACGCGGAGACCGACCACGTGGGCGGGAACTCGCCGCACTCGGCGAACTACGGCCCCACCAAGCTCGCTGCGGAGGGCGTCGTGCGCTTCCTCTGCCGGCTCTACGGCACGCCGACGCTCATCGCGCGGCTGAACGTCTCCTACGGCAGCGTCTACGACGACGGCGGCCTGCCCGGGAACCTGCTCGAGGCGCTGATCGCCGGCCGGCCGATCAAGCTGGCCAAGAGCCGGGCCACCACCATGTCGCCGATCAGCGAGACGGACATGCTGCGCCACCTGGAGCCGATGGTCCGCGCCTGCTCGGTCCCGGCCACCATCGTCAACTGGGGCGGCGACGAGGCGGTCGGAATCGAGGAGATGGCCCGCTACATGGCCGAGCTGATCGGGGTCGAGCCGAAGTTCGACTTCACCGACGAGGGCGTCGTCCCCAACCGCATCACCGATCCCAGCTTCGGCCGCTCGATCGGCCTGGAGTGGCGCGTGCCCTGGCGCGCGGGCATTAAGGATATGATCCAGGCGCGGCATCCGGAGCTGAAGCTGCAGGCTGTCGCCTGACGCAGGCTTGCCGGCCGAAGAACAGGCGAGAGGGGGACGGAATGCAGCTCAAGGACAAGGTCTGCGTCATCACCGGCGGCGGCAACGGCATCGGCGAGGCCTTCGCCCGCCGCTTCGTCGCCGAAGGGGCGCGGGTGGTGGTGAGCGACATCGAGGCCGCGGCGGTGGAGCGGGTCTGCCGCGAGATCGGCGCCCAGGGCCTTGCCGGCGACATGACCCGCGAGGCGGACGTCCAGGCGGTGGCCGAGCTGGCGCGCCGCACCTATGGCCAGGTCGACGTCTGGTTCAGCAACGCCGGCTGGTCGGGTCCCCGGCAGCCCGGCGACCTGCAGGACGACGCGGCCTGGGACCTGAGCTGGCGCCTGCACGTCATGGCCCACGTCTATGCGGCGCGCGCCGTGCTGCCGGCGATGACCGCCCGCGGCGAGGGCTATCTGATCCAGACCGCCTCCTCGGTGGCGCTCTCCACCCAGGTCGAGAAGGTGGCCTATTCGGCGACCAAGCACGCGGCCCTGGCGCTCTCGGAGTGGCTGGCCCTCCACTACCGGCCGAAGGGCGTGCGGGTATCCTGCTTCTGCCCGGGGCCGATGCTCACCCGCATGCTGCGCTCCAACGAGCTGCCCGAGGACCACCCCGTCATGCAGATGGCGTTGACGCCCGAGCAGGTGGCGGAGGTGGTGGTTCGCGGCATGGAGGCCGAACGGTTCCTGATCCTGACCACGCCGGAGCCGCTGGAGGCGCTGCGCCAGAAGGCCGCCGACTACGACGGCTGGATCGACGCCATGGCCACCAGGCTCACGCCCTGAGCCGACGCGCGCAGGATCGAGCCAGAAATGCAGGAGGGGTGAGGATGGCGGATGCGGAACAGGTCCAGGCGGAGGCCGAGGCCGAGATCAACCAGCTGGTGCAGCGCTACGCCCAGGCGGTCGATATCCACGGCGGCGATGCGGTGGCGGCCTGCTTCACGGCGGACGGCTACTTCGAGCTCTCCAGCGGCCAGCGGCGGGACCGCGCGGCCATGGCCGCCGGCGGGCGCGACGAGAGCGTGCAGCGCCGCCACCTTTTCACCCCGCCGGTGATCGCCTTCGCCTCGCCGGACGAGGCGACGGGGGAGGGGTTCATCCTGCTGGTGGAGTTTGACGTGGCCACGCGCCAGCAGAAACCGCCGCTGATGCTGGACTACCACGACGAATACCGCCGCACGCCGGACGGCTGGTTGCTGTCACGCCGATCGGTGAGCCGTTCGTTCGCTTAGAGCGGCTCATCCGCCGCCCCTCAGGCCTTCGCCGCCTCGAAGGTCTTGAAGGCGTTGGTGAGGCGGCTGGGCTGGGCGTGCAGCAGCCGGCCGCCGTCCACCGGGATCACCCCGCCGGTGGTGAAGGAGCTGGCGTCGCTCACCAGGAAGGCCACCATGTTGGCGATCTCGCCGGTCTCGCCCGGCCGGCGCATCGGCAGCTTGGCCGTGATCTCGTCGGCCACCGCCTTGTCGGCGAACAGCGCCTGCGAGCCGTGCGACTTGATGTGCGCCGGCGGGATGATGTTGAAGCGGATGTCGTTCTGGCCGAACTCGGCGGCGAAGTTGCGCATCATCTGCACCTCGGCGGCGCGCATGCAGGCGGTGAGCGACCGCTCCGAGGTGGCCTCGAAGCACGAGCCGGAGCCGATGTAGACCACCGAGCCGCCGCCGGCCTTGGCCATGTGCGGCACGCACATGCTGGTGATCCACCACTTGCTCTTGAAGAAGTAGAGGTACTCCCGGTCCATCTCCTCGTCCGGCGTGTCGATGGACGAGCCGAACCAGGGGCGCAGCGAGGGGCAGTAGACCAGGGAGGTCAGCCGGCCGAACCGCGCCACGGCGGTGTCGACCACCTTCTGCAGGTCCGCCTTGACCGACATGTCGCCGGCGACGCCCACGACCGGGCTCGAGCCCGCGCCGTGCTCGGCGTTGAGCTCGGCGGCGAGCGCGTCGACGTCGGCCTGGGTGCGGGCGTTGATCACCACCTTGGCGCCGCTGGC
>JAQGIJ010000495.1 GCA_028291285.1 Phenylobacterium sp.
TGGCCCGCGGCGAGGTGGCCGGCCTCCTGGGGCCCAACGGCGCCGGCAAGACCACCTGCTTCTACATGATCACCGGCCTGGTGCCCGCCGACTACGGCTCGATCTACCTCGACGGCGAGGACATCACCGCCCAGCCCATGTACCAGCGCGCCCGCATGGGCGTCGGCTACCTGCCGCAGGAGACCTCGATCTTCCGCGGCATGACGGTCGGCGAGAACGTTATGGCGGTGGTCGAGCTTCGCCAGAAGGACCGGAAGAAGGCCCGCGAGACGGTCACCGAGCTGCTCGAGGAGCTGCACATCGAGCACCTGCGCAACGCCCCGGCGATCTCGCTCTCCGGCGGCGAGCGACGCCGCGTGGAGATCGCCCGGGCGCTGGCCTCCGAGCCCTCGTTCATGCTGCTGGATGAGCCGTTCGCCGGGATCGACCCGCTGGCCATCGCCGACATCCGCGACGTGATCGCCTATCTGAAGACCCGCGACATCGGCATCCTGATCACCGACCACAACGTGCGCGAGACGCTCGACATCATCGACCGCGCCTCGATCATCCACGCCGGCGAGGTGCTGTTCGAAGGCCGCCCCGACGAGATCGTCGACGACCCCGAAGTCCGGCGAGTGTACCTGGGCGACCGGTTCAACTGAATCGGGAGGTGGTGGTGATGGAGCTTCGGCTTGTCGCCGGCGTGGCGGGGGCGCTCCTGGCCGCGCCGACGGTCAGCTTGGGATGCACGCTCGCGCACAACTACGAGGCCGCGGCCAGGTCGGCCGACATTGTGGCCACGGTGGAGCCGCTCGCGGGCGCCTATGTCGACTGGCCCGGCCAGCCGCATTCCCGCCTGGGTGCTGTCTCTGCTCGCATCCTGAGGGTCGAGAAGGGAACCTGGCGGGGTGGGGACGTCATGGTTTATCGCGTCGTGGACCCGTACCGCGCCGTGGGCTGCGCGCTCAGCACCGACACGCCGGCGGGGAGCCGATATCGGGTGTATCTGCAGTCCACCCTGGACGGCGGCCCGCCGATCGCAATAGAGGCTCAGCCGCTCGCCAAGGGCAGGTGACGGCCCCCGACCTCCGAGAGTGCGATCAACGGGGAGGTAGTTGAAGTTCGGCTAATGGCGCAACGCCGCCGCGGCCCCCTCACCCCTTCCCGAGCAACGCCTCCATGCGGTCGAGGGTGTGCGAGAGCTTGGCGACGCAGGCGCGGTAGGGGGCGGCGGTGGTCATGTCGAGGCCGGCGCGCTTCAGGATCGCCACCGGATAGTCCGAGCCGCCGGCGCGCAGCACGTTCAGATAGTTCTCCCGCTCGGCCTTGCCGCCGGTCAGGATCTTGTCGGTGAAATAGGCCGAGGCGCTGACCGAGGTCGCGTACTGGAAGACGTAGAAGTCGTAGTAGAAGTGGGGAACGTAGGCCCACTCGATGGCGTAGGCCTCGTCCACGTGCATGGCCGGCGAGTGGTACTTGCGCAGCAGCTCCAGGTACATGGCGCTCAGCCGCTTGCCGGACAGCGGCTCGCCCTTCTCGGCGGTCTCGTGCATCGTCAGCTCGAACTCGCCGAACATGGCCTGGCGGAAGAAGGTGCCGCGCAGCAGCTCGGCGACCCGGTCCAGGTAGAACAGCTTCTCGGGCGTGGTCTTGGCCTGGCGGAACATGTGCTCGGCCAGCAGCTGCTCGTTCAGCGTCGAGGCGATCTCGGCGATGAAGGTCGCGTAGTTCGAGGTCTCGTACGGCTGGACCTTGTTCGCCATCAGGCTGTGCATGGCGTGGCCCCACTCGTGGGCGAAGGTCGTCAGGCTCTCGTAGTCGTCGGTCAGGTTGAGCAGCAGGTAGGGGTGCACGTCATAGGCGCCCGGATTCATGTAGGCGCCGGCGGCCTTGCCCTTCTGCGGGCGCGCGTGCATCCAGCGCGCCGCGGTGCTGGTCCCCAGCAGCTTGACGTAGTCGGGGCCCAGCGGCTGCACCGCCTCCAGCGTGAGCCGGCGGATCTCGCCCAGGCTGAACCTGCGGTCCAGCTTCGTCGCCGGCGGATAGATGTCGTAGTACTCGGAACTGGGCAGGTTCAGCATGCGCTGGCGCAGCGTCAGGTAGCGCTGCAGCACCGGCAGGCCGCGGTTGGTCTCCTCCACCAGGGTCCGGTAGACGCCCAGGGGGATGTTGCTGGCCGACAGCGCGGCGGCCGCGGCGTTGTCGTAGCGGCGCGCCTTGGCCCCGAAGATGTCGCCTTGGACCTGCGAGGAGAGCGCCGCGCCGAGGCTGCTCTCGTACACCGTCATGGTCCCGAAGAAGCCGTCGAACACCCGCTTGCGGTCGGCGCGGTCGGGGGCGGTGCGGGTGGCGGTGTAGCCCTGCGGGTCCACCCGCACCTTGCCGGTGGAGAGCTGGATCTCCGGCCAGGGAATGTCGGAGAGGAACAGCTGGCTGCGGATCTCCTGCGGTCCGGAGAGCGGCTGGAGGGTCGCGGCGATCAGCCCTTCCCCCGCGGCGTCGAGGGTGTGCGGCGCGAGCCGCAGCGTGTCGAGCAGGCCGAAACGGAACTTCGCCAGGCCGGGGTCGGCCGCGAGGAAGGCGTTGATCTTCTCCGGGCCGATGCGCAGCACCTCGGGGTTCACCCAGGCGGTGGCCTCGCTGAACTTGCCCAAGAGGGCGATCGAGCGCTGGCGGCGCTCCTGGTTGACGGCGACCTGCAGGTTCTCATCGGCCTCGAGGCCGGCGTAGGTCGCCAGCCGCGAAGCGCGCCGGTTGAGGTCCGAGATCGCCTGCAGGGCGGTGCGCAGGGTCTCGGCGCTTTCGCCCAGGCGGCCCTTGTAGGCGGCGAGGCCCGGCAGCGCCTGCTCCAGCGCCGCGCGCTCGGTGTCCCAGGCGGTGTCGGACGGGTAGAGGTCGGCCAGGTTCCAGACCGCCGGCGGATCGCTCGCGCCGGCGGGCGCCTCGGCCCAGGCCTGGCCGGCGAAGGCGGCGGTCGCGGCGAAGATCAGGGTGTCGCGGCGGGTGATCTCGGTCACGGAAGCGCCTCGGGTCAGCTCAGCAACAAAACGGCGAAGCTAGGCGCAATTCGGCGGCCGACCAAGCCGGGGCGGCGGCTTGGTGGAATCACACCCGGCCCATCGCTGCGCCTGGGCGGCCCGCCAGCGGGCGCGCAGGGTCGCCGGCCGCTCCGGGTAGCGCGCCTCGAGGAACTCGGCCGCCTCGACCCGGTCGGTGCGAAAGCTGCGGAAGTCCGCGCGCAGCTCGCACCAGGTGAGCAGCAGGCGTGAGGTCTCGTGGTAGCCGACGGCGAAGGGCCAGACGGTGCGCGTCGTCTCCTGCCCCTGCTCGTCGCGATAGGTGAGGGCGAGCTTGCGCCCGGCGTGGATCGCCCGGCGCACCTCCGGCATGTCCAGCCGGTCCGGCGGGGCCCGCCAGCCGGGGACCGCGCGGATCGCCGGCTCGACGATCAGCGGCCGCAGCCGTTCGGGAACCACGGTGTGAATCTTCGCCAGCAGGTCCTGGGCCGCGCGGGCGAGGGCGGCGTCGCCGCGCTGGGCGACAAGCTGGGCGCCCAGCACCGCGGCCTCGATCTCCTCCGGCGTCAGCATCAGCGGCGGCATGTCGAAGCCGTCCTCCAGCACATAGCCGATCCCCGCCTCGCCGCGGATCGGCGCGCGCTGGGCGATCAGGTCGGCGATGTCGCGATAGATCGTGCGCTTGGAGGTCTCGAGCTCGGCGGCCATGGCCTCGGCGGTGACCGGCGCGCGGCCGCGACGCAGCACCTGGATGATCTGGAAGAGCCGGTCCGCCCGCCGCATCTGCTCCCGCCAAGCTGCTGACACTATGCTGGCAGCAGAGGCCGCCTAGTCTCCCGGCCTGTCAAGCTCAGGGAGACGCGCGATGATCACCCTCTATGGCGCCGGCGAAGGCTTCGGCCTGCCGGAGATCAGCCCCTATGTGACCAAGACCGAGGTCCAGCTGAAGATGGCGGGCCTGCCGTACCGCAAGCTCAAGGC
>JAQGIJ010000498.1 GCA_028291285.1 Phenylobacterium sp.
GACATCGACATGGCCGTGGAGGCCATGAAGCTCGGTGCGGTCGACTTCCTGCAGAAGCCGTTCCGCCCCGCGACCGTGGTCGCGGTCCTGCGGGAGGCCGTCGAGCAGGAGGGACGGAGGGGACTGCAGGCGCAGCCATCCGCCGCCTGCCGCAAGGCGGTGGATCTGCTCTCGCCGCGGCAACGCTACGTTTTGGAGCGCGTCCTCGCCGGGAAGCTGAACAAGACCATCGCCCACGAGCTCGGCATCAGCGTCCGAACGGTGGAGAGCTACCGCACCGAAATCATGGCCAAGACCCAGGCGCGCAACTTCAGCGAGCTGATCCGAATGGCCGTACTCGCCGGCCTCTGAGCCCCCGGGTCGGCCCCACCGTGCTTCTACGGGGTCGGGCGGCAATTTAGCGGCTTGTTAGGCAGGCGCCCCGATAGGTCGGTCCTCGCGTGGCGAGACGTCGGGCAAACCTATGAAAAATAAGTCCATTCTCATCGTCGACGACGACGTGGAGATGCTGCGGCGGCTGGGCGCGGCCTTCGCCGTGGCAGAATACGAGGTGCATGCCGCCACGGACGGCGAGATCGCCCTGAAACGCTTCCATTCGGCGGCGCCCGATCTCGTGATCACCGACATCCTGATGCCGACCCGCGAGGGTCTCGAGACAATCATGGCCATGCGGGGCGCCAGACCTGAGGTGAAGATCATCGCCATGTCCGGCGGCGGCCGCATCGGTCCCTACGAGTTCCTCAACCTGGCCCGCCACCTGGGCGCCGACGCAGTGCTGGCCAAGCCCTTCCGCCTCTCGGATATGCTGACCCTCGTGCGGCGTACGCTCGATGCCGTCGACTCCCCCCAGGTGCAGAGGGTCTGACCGTGCTGCGCGAGCCTTGCACCGCCTGGCGCCGCCACGCCATGAACAACCTGCTGGGCAAGATCATCGGCTCGGCCGAGCTGGCGCTCGACAGGGTCGCCGACGTCGAGGCCCGACGCGAGCTGGACGCCATCATACAGCTCGCCGAGGCGGGGGCCCTGTTGATCAGCGCCTCCGGCCGCGCGACGCCACCGACGGAGTAGAGGGGGTGGAGCGGCTCACCTCAGGCGGCCTGGGCGACCTGCTGGAACGAGTGGGCCCAGCCCTCACCAGCGGCTCGGCCAATGTGATCAGCGTGGCCGCCATTCGGGCCTTCACGGGGGGCAAGTGGAGCCGCAAGCGCGAGTTGGTGGAGGAGTTCGTAGAGCGGGCCTTCGCCCGCACCAGCCCCGACGGCGGCTTGGTCGTGGCGCTGAACGACATCGAATACCTCACGATCCACGCGGACGCGTCCCGCTGGACCGCACTTAACCTCAGCGGCGCCATCCTCCGTGAGACGCTGACCTTCTTCCTCGGCAAGGCGGAGCGCCAGGATATCCGGCTCCTGCAGGTGACCGGCTTCAGTAACGGCGAGCTCGCCGTCGAGCCGGTGAATCCCGCCTGCCTCGAAGGGCCGGGCGAGGCCGCGACCAGCTTCGGCCTCTCCAGCCGCACCGACGAGAGCCTGCCGCCCGTAACCCGACTCTCCGGGCGCAAGACCCAGAGCATCCGGCTGGTCGCGGGCGGAGTTGGGGTAGACGCTACTCACCTCACCCTTCCGACCTGGAACGTGCGCGACAAGGTTGTGACCTCGTTCCTCGTGGAGACGATGACTTCGCCGGAGCCCACCGCCGAGTTGCCGCCGCTGCTGGCGGCGGAGGTCGCCCGCAGTAGTCTCGAGTTCGCCGCGCAGCAGGTCCGCGCCTGCGTCGAGGCGGGGGCTCCAGTGGCGATGCACGTCCCCGTCCCGCTCTCCGCGCTGTCGATGGCGGCCGGTCGCTATCCGCTGCTGCACCTGATGCGCGACCTCTCGCCGTCTGTCCGCCGGCTGCTGGTCGTGGAGCTCACCGACGTGCCGGACGGCGTGCCGCAGAGCCGCCTGAGCGAGGCCGTCTCGATGCTGGCGCCGCACGCCCGCGCCGTGCTGGCGCGAGCCCCCTCCGAGATGGCCAACATCCTCCAGTGGCGGCGGTGCGGGCTGCATGGCGTCACCCTGGATTGCCGGCGGATCCACACCGCAGACCGCGGAACGCTCGCTAGGCTCAGCACCTTCGCGCGTAACGCCCTGGCGCTCGCCCCTGCCTGCGTAGGCTACTCACTCAACACGATGAGTCTCATGGTCAGCGCATGGGGCGCGGGGTTCACTCACCTCAGCGGCCCGGCCATCAGCAGAGAAGTGCGCAGTCTGGCGGCCGTGCGCCTGTCTCCCCGGGACCTGTACTCACAGTCACGGCTTTGAATTCGAATGCGGCGATCATCCACAATCACCATAGAGCAGACCTTCCGAACGTCTAAGAACAGTCATAGTGTGAGATGCGGCCAGCCATGCTGATGATGTCCGTTCTTGCCGTGATAAGCGGACGTAGCAAGCGAGCCACCACAAGGTCCGAAGGGTCGAGAGCGCCCATTCGTGACGCGTTGCGAAGCGGGCCTGCCGAATGTCCGGAGCGGGTCGAAGTACGACATGAGCTCATCGGCGTGGAGCGGACCTTCGATGTGAGCGCTTCCGAGGTGGGAGCTAAGGGCGAGTTCGAATGGGTGCGCACCTCGTCGCCTTGCCGCGCCCCTGGGTCCGGTGGAGGATTTCGCGTTGTCGCAAAACTTAGCAATTTTTCGCCGCGGCTAGCCAGGATCAGCGCGTCGAAAGGCGAGGCCGGCAGCGCGCCCGCGAGCGGAAATTCCCAAGTCGCTTTTGAGTCGAGGCTGTGTAGAAACTCCTCGGGCGGGCTAGGTGGACGAGCCATGGAAGACGGCCTCGATGTTGTGACCGTCTGGATCGAGCACGAAGGCGCCGTAGTAGTTCGGATGGTAGTGAGGGCGAAGGCCAGGAGCTCCATTATCCACACCGCCGGCTGCCAGCGCGGCGTGGTGGAAGGCATCGACGGCTTCGGCGCTTGAAGCCCGCAGAGCGATGTGAAGTTTGCCTGCGGTCGGATCGTGTTCCGCGATCCAGAACCAGGGCCGAGCGTCGCCATACCCCGTGGCCCTGACGGTCGAACTGCGGTCGTCAAACAAGCGGCGCACGCCCAGCGGCGCAAAGGCGTGGTCGTAGAAGCGGACAGAGCGATCGAAGTCCGAAACGCCGAACGTCACGTGGTCAATCATCTGGGCCACCTTCTTGAGCCGCTCGGTCCATTGGGCGGCCGCACAATAGAGCGAAGCACATCAGACTCGCCTCGTCAGCGTCGGAGGTCGTATGAGCCGCTTCGTCGAGGGTGCGGATCGCCTGCAGCCGGCCTTGTTGCCCAGCTGCCTTGAGGACTACGTCGGTGACGACAATCCGGCCCGGGTAATCGATGCCTTTGTGGATGAGCTCGATCTGGGCGGGCTGGGCTTCGTCGTGACGCCGGCGACCACGGGCCGGCCGGCGTATCACCCGGAGACGCTGCTGAAACTCTACGTCTACGGCTACCTGAACCGCGTGCGGTCGAGCCGGCGGCTGGAGCGGGAGGCGGTGCGCAACCTTGAGCTGATGTGGCTGACGGGGAAGCTGGCGCCAGACCCCAAGACCATCGCCAATTTCCGGAAGGACCACGGCCCGGCGATCCAGGCGGCCTGCGCCCACTTCGTGGTGCTTTGCCGCCAGGTCGGCCTCTTCACCCAGGGGCTGGCTGCATTTCCAGGTGGTCGACGTAGCCGTCCAGGGACTGCGAGAATCCGAAGACGAGCTTGGCCATGCTGCAAAACCTCCAGCCCGAGGTCTTCAGAATAGCTCAATTCGCCGTTTCGCTGAAGTGAGGTTGGGCGCGAACCGCGCCCCGCCTTGTCGGGGTGACGAACAACCAGAGGTCCGCTCACCACCCCCAGGCGACGTCGGGCACGTCCGCTCCCGAGCCGAAAGGCTCAACGTCCGCTTCCTGGCCGCGAGCCAACGGGGACTTTCGACCCTGCTCGCACATTGCCCCCCGGCCAACATCGCCGGACTACGCGCCGATAGCGACCGCCTTCTCTGCGATCTGCCGGATGCGGTCGGACGTCTGAGACATGCCCATGTGCACAGTTTCGGCCCCGGTAAGATATTCGGCCAGCTCCTCGACGGACGCGCCTCTCTTCAGGCGCATCCAAA
>JAQGIJ010000468.1 GCA_028291285.1 Phenylobacterium sp.
TCCGGCATCGAGTCCCGCACCCTGGCCAGTCTCGAGCACGCCTGGGCGCGCGGGCGTGACGGCCTCGAGCGCGGCGACGTCCTGGTGATCGATGAAGCCGGGCTGGTCGGCTCGCGCCAGCTGGAGCGGGTGCTGGCGCGCGCGGAGCAGGCCGGTGCGAAGGTGGTGCTGGTCGGCGACGCCGAGCAGTTGCAGGCGATCGAGGCCGGCGCGGCGTTTCGGGCGCTGGCCGAGCGCCAGGGCGCGGCGGAGATCACCGACATCCGGCGGCAGTTGCGGAGTTGGCAGCAGGCGGCCACGCGGCAGCTCGCCACCGGCCGGACGGAGGAGGCCCTTGCGGCCTACCAGGACCACGAGGTCGTGGCCGCGCACGACAACGTCGGACAGGCGGCCGTCGCGATGGTGCAGGTCTGGCAGCTGTGGCGGGACGAGCAGCCCGAGCGCTCGCACCTGATGCTGGCCTATACCCGCGCCGAGGTTGACCTCCTCAACCAGCTGGCCCGCGAGCGGCTGGCGGCCGCGGGTCAGCTGGTCGGTGGCTCAACCATTGCGACAACGCGCGGACCACGGAGCTTCGCACGCGGCGACCGGCTGATCTTCCTGCGCAATGAACGCTCGCTCGGGGTGCGCAATGGGTCGCTGGGCACTGTGACGTCGATCACCGGCGGGCAGTTGCAGGTGCGGCTGGACGACGGACGCGAGGTCGCCTTCGGCGCGAAGGACTACGCCGACTTCGACCACGGCTATGCGATCACTATCCACAAGGCGCAGGGCTCGACGGTCGACTACGCGCATGTGCTGGCGTCACCGTTCATGGACCGCCACGCCACCTATGTGGCGCTCTCGCGCCATCGCGCCGAGGCTGTGCTGCACTTTGGGCGGGATCAATTCGCCGGGGCGGAAGCTCTGCGCCAATGCCTCTCGCGCGAGCGAACGAAGGACACCACGCTCGACTATCTCGACGCGAGGAGTACGCCAGCGCGGGAGCGGGCCAGGGCCGGCAATTTATTCCCGAAGGCTGCTATGGGCCCTCCCATGGATAGAGAGGCTTGGCCGGCGACCGGATCGAAGGAGCGTGAAAGAACGCGCTAGGCGCCCCGGGCGTGTGGGGGTGATCCACGACAGCTCCCATCGCAAGCGCAGGTCCCGTCGTCGGCCGGTGAAGCTTGACTATGTCAAGCTGCGCCCAGTGCTCGGGGATGGATCGATCCTCGCGCCGCGGGCTGACTCCTCGGGGAACCGAGGCGTCTCTCGGTATTCGCCGGCTCCAGTCCCGGTCGTTTGCCGGCTTACGGCGATGCGGCGGCAGGCTTCGGCGCCGGGCTGGCGTCGGAGTGTATGTCCGCTGGAGGGCGCCTGAGAAAAATCACTGCCTCAGGACATGCCTGGCGAAGTGGCCGGATCATTTGACGTCGTAGGGCGTCGGCCCTCTTGCCTCTCGGCCGGCCCAATCACGCCAGCTAAGCGGCTTCTGTGCGGGCACCTAAGTGAGCAAGAACTCGTGCTCGCGGTGGTGCGCCAGGTAGGCGCGCTGGGCGGGCGAGAAGGCCTCCACCACCAGGCTTCGCAGCCCGGGACAGCCGAGGGCTTCGAGCAGATCGTCGCCGATGTGTCCGGAGACATGCAAGGATCCGTTGTCCTCGAAGGTGATGAATCCGCGGTCGAACAGCCGGTCGATGTGCGGCGCCAGCATCAAGCCGTTGTTGCCGTCCAGTCGTTCCTCGGCGCTACTGCAGGATCGCCAGGGCTTGATGTGGCTGGCGACCAGGAGCGCGTCGTATTCGACGCCGGTGACGCGGCACCGCGGCGAGAGCTCGCGCACGGCCGCGCGGAATTTTCCCTGGCCGCGGCGGGCGGCGACAAGCTGGGCGCGGACGGTCGCCTCCAGTCCGGCGTCGTCGCGGATGGCGGCTTCGGCGTCGGCCTCGAGCAGCTCGGCGACCTCGGCGGCGTTGCGGCCGGCCGCATGGTTTATAAGGCGGGACAAGGCGAGGCCGGAACGCGCGAAGACGGTCGTGAAGAGATCCTCGGAGATCTCGGCCAGGTAGAGCTTCTGGTTGCCCCTGCGCGTACTGGCCACCACGGGCGAGAACTTCTTGGGAAGATGCGGCGCGAAGTCGTCCCAGAAGTCGCGGTGGCGAACGATGGTCGGGAGCGCCGTCCAGGCGATCGGCACATACCAGCCGATGTCGGACCAGTAGCTCCCCTTGGTCCCGAACTCCGTGGGCTTGGGGGCGGCGATGGCGAAGTCCGTGGCCTTGCCGATGAAGCTGTTGCATTGCCGCGCGTAGGAGACGATCAGGTCGCCCGGCTGCACCCTTCGCATGTTGTCGTAGGACGTGCTGCGCGCACGCGCCTCGCGCTGCGGCGACCAGAGGTAGCCGCCGTCGATCTCGTGCTCGAAGGTCGTGTTGTGGTTGACCCACCAGTACTTCGGCATCCGTCGCGCTGTTCCCCGGCCGACTTCGGGGCGGCGACCCCGGCCCGGTGTGACCTAACATGAGTCCACGTGCGCGAACGTGATCCGGCGGCGCCGGGTTGTGCGATGCTGTCGCCTCGATTCATCCAGGAGCGCGACGTGAGCGCACGACCCGCCCCGCAGAAGAAGCGGCATCACTACATCCCGATCACCTACCTGAACCGGTTCACCGATGCGGGGGGACGGGTCTTCGCCTATCGCAAGGACGGGCCGCCGGGGCCCCTGCATCATCGGCCGCGAGAGATCGCCTTCGAGGGCTACTACTATTCGCAGCCGCTGCCCGAGGGCGGGCGCGACAACAACCGGCTGGAGGATCTGTTCTCGACGGTCGAGGCGGGTTGGCCCGCGATCGTGGACGCGCTGGCGGCGCGGCGGGACGGGACGGCCGACCACGCGGCGATGCTGAATTTCGCTAGCCTGCTGCGCGTGCGGGTGCCCGCGGCGCGCGACCCATACGAGCTGTTCCTGGCCCATTCGGGGAAGCGCAGGGCCCTGCGTCTGCAACGCGCCGGCCGGCTGCGGCCGATGCCGAAGGGATTCGAGAAACCTGCTGGACAAGGTTCAGGTCTCGATCGACCCCCATCAGTCCATTTGGGCGATGCCGGCCATGCTGAAGGCCATGGGGCGGCTCTACGAAGCGATCGGCTTCGAGGTCGTGCACAACGAGACCGACGACGACTTCATCACCAGCGACAATCCGGTGGTCTACTTCGATCCCGACGTGCCCGAGGCCGACATGTTGCCCTACACAGTGCGGCCGGGCGCCGGGCGGATCGAGTTCCTGCTGCCGCTGACGCCCCGCCTGCTGCTGCGCGGGCGCTCCGAGATCCCCATG
>JAQGIJ010000499.1 GCA_028291285.1 Phenylobacterium sp.
TGCGGCAATGGTCGCGCCCGCCGTGGATCATCAGGATCGGCGGCGCGCCCGCATTGCCCCAGTCCACATAGTGCAGCCGCAGGCGCTGCGAGGTGAAGCTGTGCGAGGTCGGGCCCAGGATCACGCGCGTCTCTCCTTCCGCGACGGCCGGACGGCGGCCCGCATCCGGTCATACACAGCGCGCCGGGCCTGAGCACCTGCCGTGCGGCTTGTTCGGCGGGCGGAAGGCGGCGATGGTGGGTGCAAGACGGCGCGCGGGCGCGAACCCGCCGCGGTGCAAGGGAGGGAGGACCGATGTCCGAGACACTGGCGCTCAGCGATTTCGACGGCCTGCTGAATTGGCCCAGGCTCACCGAATGGATCCAGACCCACAACATCCCCGGCGACGGGCCGGTCACCCATGTCGAGAAGCTCACCGGCGGCTCGCAGAACAACCTCTTCCTGATGACCCGAGGCGGCGAACGGTTCGTGCTGCGGCGGCCGCCCAAGCACCCGCGGGCCAACTCCAACGACACTATGCTGCGCGAGGCCCGCGTGCTGAAGGCGCTGACCGGCAGCGAGGTCCCGCACCCGGCCTTCCACGACGTCTGCGACGACACCTCGGTGATCGGCGTCTGCTTCTACGTCATGGCCCCGCTGGAGGGCTTCTCGCCCAGCCGGGAGCTGCCGGGCCGCTACGCCTCCGACGCCAGGTGGCGACAGGCCATGGGCGGGGAGCTCATGCGCGGGGCCGCGGCGCTCTCGCGGGTCGACATCAAGGCCGTGGGGCTCGAAGGCTTCGGCAAGTCCGACAACTGGCACGCGCGGCAGGTCGACCGCTGGCGCTCGCAGCTGGAGGGCTACCGCGAGCTGCCGGGCTACGAGGGCTCGACCCTGCCGCACGTGGACCTGGTCGGCCGTTGGCTCTCCGACAACCTGCCCAGCGACCGGCGCATCGGCCTGATCCACGGCGACTTCCAGTTCCCCAACGTGATGTTCTCGCATCAGGCGCCGAAGATCACCGGCATCATCGATTGGGAGCTGACCAGCCTGGGCGATCCGCTGCTCGACGTGGGCTGGGTGCTCTCCAGCTGGTGGGAGGAGGGCGATCCCAAGGAACCCATGGTGCAGCCCTGGGACGGCTTCATCTCGCGCGCCGAGCTGGTGAAGCTGTACGGCGAGCTGACCGGCCGGGACATGAGCGCCATGCCGTGGTTCTTCACCCTGGCCTGCTACAAGCTGGGCTGCATCCTGGAAGGCACCTACGCCCGCTCCAAGGCCGGCCAGGCCGCGGCCGACATCGGCGAGCGGCTGCACGACTACGCCCTCTACCTGTTCGCCAAGGCCAAGCAGCTGATCGACACCGGGAAGATCTAAGACCGCCTCTCCCGCAGGCGGGGAGAGGGCTTCAGGCCTTCTCCGCCGCCGCCAGGGGTCCCGCCAACGGGTTGTCCAGCTGCGGCCGGCGCTGCGCCACCGCTGCGGCCGAGCCGAAGCCGATCGGGCCGCGCTGGTCGTAGATGCGGGTCTGGCCGACCGCCACCCCGGCCGTGGACTGGTGATCGGTCACCTCGAAGCCCATCCAGCCGCCTTCAGGCAGGCGATGCAGGTACAGGGTGGTCTCGGTGTTGATGTACTCCACGCCGTTCTCGCCCGAGTGGCTGAACGGGCTGCTGAAGTCCGAGGCGAGCGCCGCCTGGCCGAACGGGCTGAGCGGCACGCCCGCCACCAACTCGCGGTAGTCCTTCATCCAGGCGCGCTTCAGCCCCAGGTGGCCGAAGCCGCCGGCGGCGATCCGCAGATGCCACTTCCAGCGGCCGGCGTCGTCGGACAGGTCCTCTGGACCCCTCGCGTCCCAGTCCGGCGGCGACCAGACCTGGCCCGGGACGGCTTGGGTGTGGCGCAGGATCTGGCAGGTGGCCCGGGCGCGGGAGGTTCCGCCGGCGATCAGCTCGGCCTCCACCAGCCGCACGCGTCCGCCGTCCCGCACCACCCGCGTCTCTACGGTGGTGCGCGAGAAGTCGGCCAGGCCGTAGAGCTCCACGGTGAAGCGCGCGGGCACGAAGCCTGGCTCCAGGTAGTGGCGCTCGATCTCGTGGCCCAGGAGGCCGCAGACCACCCGGCCCATCAGGCTGTCGGCGCGCCACGGTCCGGCGCTGATCGGATTGGCGAAATAGGCGCCGTCCTCGGCGCGCCAGTAGGCTTCTTCGGTCATCGGTTCTCCAGGCTGCGCCCCCAGCGCGGTCCGTCAGGTTGAAAAACCCGATCGGGAAATGGCTCTAGGCCAGCCGATAGCTGGGGTCGCGCTTCTCGAAAAATGCGTTCTGCTTCTCGATTGCGTCCGCCGTGGCCTGAGAGATGTGCACCGCGCGGTGCTCCATCTCGATGGCCGCCTCCAGGCTGCCGGCGCCCTGGTTCAGCCACAGCGACTGCTTGGTCAGCATCACCCCGATCGGCACGTTGACAGCGATCCGCTGCGCGAGCTCCAGGGCGGCGTCCATCAGCTGGTCGTCGGGCACGGCGCGCAGCACAAGGCCGATGCGCTCGGCCTCCTCAGCCAGCACCGGGCGGGCGGTGAGCAGCAGCTCGGCGGCCCGCTGGGCGCCGATCTGCCGCGGCAGCAGGTAGGAGAGGCCGAGTTCGGCGCCGGTGCCGGCGTTGTGGATGGCGTTGACGAACTTGGCGGAGTTCGAAGCGATGGCCATGTCGGAGGCGAGGCTGAGCGCATAGCCGATGCCGGCGACCGTGCCGTTGAGCGCGGCGATCACCGGCTGCGGCAGGCTGCGCAGCGCCAGCGGCACGCGCGAGAGCCGGGCGAGGAACTGCTTCTTGGCATAATGGCCGCTGAGCCCCTGCGCCGCCTCCGGATCGGGGCCGGCGCCGCGCAGGTCGTGGCCGGTGCAGAAGGCCGGACCCGCCCCGGTCAGGATCACCGCGCGGATCGAAAGGTCCAGGCGGGTCTCGTCGAGGATCTCCACCAGCCGGTCGTACATGGCGTGGGTGAAGGCGTTGCGCGCCTCGGGCCGGTTCAGGGTGATGCGGCGCACGCCCGGCGCCGGCATGTCGATCAGGATCTCGTCGGACAAGGGGGCCCTCGCTTCGCTGCCGGCGAACTCTAACGCCAAAGCGCGCCCGAGAAAGGCGCGCGGGCGCGGGTCAGATGTCGAGCACGATTTTGGAGAAGTGGGCGCCCTTCTCCTGGCGGCGGAAGGCCTCGGCGATCTCCGCCAGCGGGACGTGGCTGTCGATCACCGGCCGGATCCCATTCGCCTCGATGGCGCGGATGTAGTCGAGCTGGTGGCGCCGGCTGCCGACGGTGAGGCCGATCAGCTTCTGCTGCTTGCCCATCAGCACCGCGGTCGGGATCTCTCCGGCGCGGCCGGTCAGCACGCCGATCAGCGCGATGTGGCCGCCCACCCGGCAGGCGGTCATCGACTGCGGTAGGGTGCCCGGGCCGCCGATCTCCACCACATGGTCGACGCCGCGGCCGCCGGTGAGCCGGCGCGTGGCGGCGCCCCACTTCGGTTCCGACCGGTAGTTGATCAGGTGGTCGGCCCCGAGCTCTCTCATCCGCTCGAGCTTCTCGTCGGAGGAGGAGGTGGCGATGACGGTGCAGCCGGCGGCCTTGGCGATCTGCAGCGCCAGCACCGAGACGCCGCCGGTCCCCTGGACGAGCACGCTTTCGCCCGCCTTCAGGCCGCCGTCGACCACCAGGCCACGCCAGGCGGTGACGCCGGCGCAGGTGATGGTGGCGCTCTCCGCCGGGCTCCAGCCCTTCGGCGCGCGGGTGAAGGCGGTGGCCTCGCGGACCACTAGCTCACAGGCGTAGCCGTCGATGCCGTCGCCCGGCACGCGGGTGAAGCCGTGGTCCGGCGCCTCACCGTCCAGCCAGTCGGGGAAGAAGGTGGAGACCACCTGGTCGCCGACCGCGAACTCGGTGACACCCTCGCCCACGGCCAGCACCTCGCCGGCGCCGTCCGACATCGGGATTCGGCCGTTCTCGGTGGGGATCATGCCCGCCACCACGGCATAGTCGTGGTAGTTCAGCGAGCTGGCGCGGATACGCACTAGGATCTGCCCCGGCCCCGGCTGGCCGGGGTCGGGCAGGTCGACCAGCTTCAGGCTGTCGAGGCTCGCGGGGGTCTGGACCTGGATCGCTTTCATGACGAGATCCTTAGCCGATCAGCCGACGAGCCTCCACGTCACGCGGGGACAGGCGCGACGGGCGCCGACTGGGCGCCGCGCACCAGCCCGCCGGGCAGGGCGCCCGTGGGCTGGCCGTCGCGATAGGTCACCTGGCCGTTCTTCACCGTGACCGCGTAGCCGTCGGCGCCCTGGCGCAGCCGCCGCCCGCCCGCAGGCAGGTCGTAGACCACGTCCGGCGCGTGCAGCCGGAGCCTGGCCATGTCGATGATGTTGACGTCGGCCTTGTAGCCCGGCGCCAGGCGCCCGCGGTCCGCCAGGCCCACCGCGCGGGCGGGCTCGTCGGTCAGCGCCTGGATGGCGCGGGAGAGGTCGACCTTCTCCGCGCCCTTCGCGTCGCGGACCCAGGTCTGCAGGAAGAAGGTGGGGAAGCTCGCGTCGCAGATCATGCCGTAGTGGGCGCCGCCATCGCCCAGGCCCAGCACCGTGTGCGGGTGCGCCGCCATCACCCGCGCGGCGTCGAGGTTGCCGTCGCGGTAGTTCGCGCCCGGCTGGAAGATGATCGCGCGGCCTTCATTCTCCAGCAGCAGGTCGTAGGCGTACTCGTGCGGGGTGAGGCCGCGCAGCGCCGCCTGGTTCTGGATCATGTCGGAGGGGTCCGGCTCATAGTTCGGCGGATCGCCCATCACATAGCCGAAGCGGAAGGCGTTCACGGTCTTGATCGACACCGGGTTGGTGTCCACCGGCTGCTCGGAGAGCAGCTGGGCGCGCATCATCGGATCGCGCATCGCCTTGACCTTCTCCGCCAGCGGCAGGCCGAGCAGCGGCTTGAAGCTGGGGTGCAGCGAGAACGGGTGGAAGGAGAGGTCCAGGCCGTAGAGCATGCCCACCGGCCGCGGGAACACCTGGGCGCGCATCTCCACGCCGTCCGCGTTCGCCTCGTCCAGCAGGCCGAGGTATTTGCGCCAGGCCGCCGGATCGCCGGTCGGCATCTGCAGCAGCGAGAAGGACAGCGGCCGCTGCGCCGTCTCGGCGATGCGGCGCATCAGGCCGAACTCCTCGTGGGCGTCGCCGATGATGTCGGGGATGATCTGGTAGACGCCGGCGCCGGCGTCGCGAAGGCCGGCGGCCAGCGCCTTCAGCTCGTCCTCCTCGGAGTGCAGGCTGGGGGCGAGCTCGCCGGCCTTGGTCCGGTGCATCATGTTGCGCGAGGTGGTGACGCCGAGCGCGCCGGCGCGCACCGCCTCGGCGGTGAGCTGGCGCATCTTCTGCAGGTCTTCGCTGGACGGCGGCTCGCGCTGCGCCCCGCGTTCGCCCATGACATAGACCCGCACCGCCGAGTGCGGCAGCTGGGCGGCCACGTCGATGTCCAGAGGGCGCTGGCCGAGCGCGTTCAGATAATCCGGGAAGGTCTCCCAGGTCCACGGCAGGCCGGCGGCCATGACCACCTCGGGGATGTCCTCGACGCCTTCCATCAGCTCGATCAGCATCTCGTGGTGGTTGGGCTTGCAGGGGGCGAAGCCGACGCCGCAGTTGCCCATGACCACGGAGGTCACGCCGTGGTTGGAGGAGGGCGCCATGCGGCTCTCCCAGGTGGCCTGGCCGTCGTAGTGGGTGTGGATGTCGATGAAGCCGGGCGTCACCACCTTGCCGCGGGCGTCGATCTCTTCGGCGCCGGAGCCGGTCACGCGCCCGACGGCGGCGATGCGCCCGTCCTTGAGGGCGACGTCGCCGGTGAAGGCCGGCCCGCCCGAGCCGTCGTGGATCTCGCCACCGCGGATCACCAGATCATAGTCAGCCATGTCGTTCCTCCGGGGACGCGAATTCTTGTTCGAGGATGGTGCGGATGTGCCGGACGTGCCGCCGGGCGGCGCGTTCGGCGCGCGTGGCCTCGCCGGCCAGCACCGCCTCGCCGATGGCTTGGAAATCGGCCTGAAGCCGCCGGTGCACGCGGGTGAAGTTGTACTGGGCGCGCAGCACGTGGACGTGGATCGTCGCCAGGATGCGCTGCAGCTCGTCGTTGCGGCCGGTCCGAAGCAGGGCGCCGTAGAAGCTGCCGCGGGCCTTCAGGAACGGCCGGTCGTCGTCCATGGCCGCCGCGGCGGAGAGCCGGTCCAGCGCCTGGCGCATCTGCGCCGCGGCGCCCGGGGCGCCGATCTCGCGGGCGGCCGAGCGGGCGGCCAGCCCCAGCAGCAGCTCGGTGAGCTCCAGCGTCCGGAGCGCCTGATCGGGTGAGACTTCGCGGACGGTCGCGCCGCGGTGGCGGTTGAGCTCGACCACGCCGTGCGAGGCCAGCTGCTGCAGCGCCTCGCGGACGGCGTTGCGGCCGACGCCGAAGCGCAGGCAGAGGTCGGCTTCCACCAGCCGCTGGCCCGGCGCGAGGCGGCCCTCGTCGAGAGCTGCGAGCACGCCGTCGGCGACCTGGCGTGACGCGCTGACGGCCGGCCGTGGCTCGGCTGAAACTTGCTGTGCGACGCGGGCGTCCATAGCGCCAGATGCGCCTGACGGGGTGCGACTGTCAACAAGATTGTCGACAATCTGCGTGCCTCTTGCGCCGGGCGGGTTTGCGGGACAGGAAGCAGCCACAGGTCGGACGCACGGCCGCGGGACGGGAGCCCAAGATGCTGACCACACTGGCGCGCGCGGAGATCCCGGCGGAGGACGAAGCGCTCCGCGGGGAGGTGCGCGAATTCCTCGCCGAGCAGATGACCCGGTTTCCGGCGGCGCGCCGGGCGAGGACCTGGATGGGCTACGACGCCGAGTTCAGCCGGGCGCTGGGCGCCAAGGGCTGGGTCGGCATGAACCTGCCCAAAGCCTATGGCGGCGGCGACCGCGGCTACTTCGCCCGCTTCGTGCTGATCGAGGAGCTGCTGGCGGCGGGCGCGCCGGTGGCCTTCCACTGGGTGGCCGAGCGCCAGAGCGGGCCGCTGATCCTGCGCTACGGCACCGAGGAGCAGAAGCGGACCATCGTCCCGCGCATCTGCCGCGGCGAGGCGTCGTTCTGCATCGGCATGAGCGAGCCCAACTCCGGCTCGGACCTGGCGAGCGTCCGCACCCGCGCCGACCCGACCGACAACGGCTGGCGGCTGAACGGCAGCAAGATCTGGACGACCTACGGCCACAAGTCCGATTTCATGATCGCGCTCGTCCGCACCAGCGGCAAGCCGGAGGACCGGCACGCGGGCCTGTCGCAGCTGCTGATCGACATGAAGACGCCCGGCATCACCGCGCGGCCGATCCGCGACCTGTCCGGCGACGAGCACTTTTCCGAGGTGCACTTCAACGACGTCGAGCTGCCGCCGGACGCGCTGCTGGGCGAGGAGGGCCGCGGCTGGGCCCAGGTGAACGCCGAGCTCGCCTTCGAGCGCAGCGGCCCGGAGCGGGCGCTCTCCAGCGTCCTCTTGGCCGACCTCTGGCTGAAGCTGGTGCGCGCGCGCAACCTGCGCACCGACAGCGAGCGCGAGCTCGCCGGCTGGATCCTGACCCAGCTGGCGCCCTTGCGGAACCTGTCGCTGGCGGTCACCGCCATGCTGGCCGGGGGCGAGAGCCCGGTGGTCGAAGCCTCGATGATCAAGGACCTGGGCACCGGCTTCGAACAGGCGCTCCCTGCCCTGGTCACCGACTATGTGGCGAGCCTGCAGCCGGGCGAGATCCCCGACGACCTGCTCGCCGCCCTCGACTACCTGGCCGGCATGAGCCCCTCCTTCTCCCTGCGCGGCGGCACGCGCGAAATCATCCGCGGGATCATCGCCCGCGGCCTCGGCCTGCGGTGATCCTGCGATGAGCGACGACCTCTTCTCCGAACAGTACGTGCGCCTGCTCGACGGGCTGTCGGCGGGCGATCCCTGGCCGGCGCTGGCCGAGAGCGGCTTCCTCGACCTCTTGCGCAGCGAGGCCGAGGGCGGCGCGGGCGTGGGCCTTGAAGAGCTCCTCCCGCTGGCGATCGCCACCGGCCGCCGCGTCGCCGCGCCCGCAGTGATCGAGACCATGCTGACCCGCCTGGTCTTGGCCGACGCCAGCGACGTAGCAGATGCGGAGGCGGCGCTCACACAAGGCGGCGTCGATGCCGGCAAGGCCCGCGCGCTGGCCGCCGCCGCGGCGGCGGCGCAGATGGTCGGCGCGATGGAGCGCGTGCTTGAAATCGTCCTCGACTACGCCAACACCCGGAAGCAGTTCGGCCGCGAGATCGGCAAGTTCCAGGCGGTGCAGCACCAGATCGCCGTGGCCGCCGAGGAGGTGATGGCCGCGCGCATGGCGGTCCAGCTCGCCTTCACCGGCGCGCCGCTCGACATTTCGGAGGTGGCGGCCGGGATCGCCAAGGCCCGCGCCGGCCAGGCCGCGCGCCAGGTCGGCCCGATCGGCCACGCCGTGCTGGGCGCCATCGGCATCAGCCAGGAGCACGAGCTGCACCGCTACA
>JAQGIJ010000516.1 GCA_028291285.1 Phenylobacterium sp.
TTGCGACGGCCGCGCCTCGTCCAGGCCGACACGGGCGAGCATCTCCTTCAGCCGGGTCTGGGCTTCGACCGGATCGATGGGCTTGGAGCCCGCCTCGCCGGGGGGCGCCTCGGCCTCCCACTCCGCCATGCGCATCCAGACGTCGAGGCCCGAGGAGCGGAACATGTTGCCCACCGGGGCCGAGCGCAGGGCGCCGATGGCCGCCGGTCCCCAGGCCCAGCCGGCGCGGGCCAGGGTCTCGGCGATGGCCAGCGCCTCCTCCCGCGACGGCTCGGGCGCGGTCGCCAGTTCGCCCAGCAGGACGCGGCAGACCTCCCGCAAGGCCGCCGCCTGGGCCGGCGCGCCCTTGGGCTCCGGCAGGCCCAGCGCCTGCGCCAGCCCCGCCGCCGAGGGGGCGCAGAACCTGGCCGGGCGCACGAACGAGAACAGCTCCAGCGCGTCGAAGATCGCCGGCTTCCTTCCCGGCACAGGCGCCCCCAGCCGCTTGGCGGTCATGGAGGCGTGGGCCAGCAGCACCGGCCCGTGCTCGAACAGGTCGCGGGCGTCGGGGGTGCGCAACGGCTGCGGTCCCCGTGCGTCGGCCACGGCCGCGCGGGGGCCGGGCAGCACCACCAGGGCGGGGGCGAGATCGAGGCTGGCGGCGGGCGCGTTCACCGCTCCACGACTAGCGCCGAATCGGGCGGAACGGAATGGGAACCTTCAGCCAATTTCGCGGCCAGCTAACGCCACCGTTCAGCGACCGTTCAGCCGCGCTTTGCCACTCTCAGGGAAACCAACAGCCGTCTCAGCCCTTTTGAGAGACGACGCAAGGAGGCTCAGATGCGTAAATTTCTTGCCCCCGCCATGGCGGCCATCACCCTGGCCGGCGCCCTGGGCGCCGCCGCCACCCCCGTCGAGGCCCGGGACTATCGTCACGGCTATTACGGCGGCGGCTACTATGGCGGTTACGACCGCGGTTATAACCGCCGCGACAACCACGGCGACGCCGTCGCCGCAGGCGTGATCGGCCTGGCGCTGGGCGCGGCCCTGGCCAGCTCCAGCAACCACAACTCCTACAGCCGCAGCTACTACGGCGAACCGCGCGGCTACTACTACGACCGGCCCTACGCCTACGACACCTGCGTGAGCCGCCGCTGGGTCTACGACCCCTACATCGGTCGTGAGGTCCTGGTCCGTCAGACCTACGCTTGCTGATCGCCCCGCCCCAGGGGTGAAACGTAACAGGAACATGCTATATGCGGCGGGATGGCTGATCCAGGCGGTCCCCCCGCAGACCTGTTGCCCGAGACGTTCCAGGCCTGGTTCGCCCAGCGCGGCTGGGCCCCGCGCTCGCACCAGCTTGAAATGGTCGAGCGCGCCAACGCCGGCCGCGACGCCCTGCTGATCGCCCCCACCGGCGGCGGCAAGACCCTGGCGGGCTTCCTGCCCAGCCTCATCGACCTGGCCACGCGGCCCAGGCCCAACACCCCTGCGGGCCTGCACACCCTCTACATCTCGCCCCTGAAGGCGCTGGCCGTCGACGTCGAACGCAACCTGCTGGCGCCCATCGTCGAAATGGGTCTGCCCATCGTCGCGGAATCCCGCACCGGCGACACCGGCCTGGCCCGGCGCCAGCGCCAGCGGGTCAAGCCCCCGGACATCCTGCTCACCACGCCGGAACAGCTGGCCCTGCTCTGCGCGTGGGAGGGCGCGCGGCTGTTCTTCGAAAACCTCGCCTGCGTGATCCTCGACGAGATCCACACCCTGCACGCCTCCAAACGGGGGGATTTGCTGGCCCTCGACCTCGCCCGCCTGCAGCAACTGGCCCCCCGCATGCGCCGCGTCGGCCTGTCGGCCACCGTCGACGATCCCGAGGTGATCAAGCGCTGGATGGGGGTGCACATGGCAAGCGCCCCCTTCCCCGAAGTGTTCCCTTCAGGGGAGGAGTTGGCCTCCGCTCCTCCCCTGCAAGCGCAGCGCAGCGGGGGAGGTGGCGCGTCGCAAAGCGACGTGACGGAGGGGGCGAAAACCATCGACCTCGTCCGTGGCCCGCCGGGCGCCGAGCCCATCGTCGACATCCTTTTGTCCGAGGGCCGGGTGCCCTGGGCCGGCCACACCGCCCAGCACGCCATGGCCGAGGTCTATGAGGTCATCAAGAAGGCCCGGACCGCCTTGGTGTTCGTCAACACCCGCTTCCAGGCCGAGTTCGCCTTCCAGGAGCTGTGGCGGCTGAACGAGGACAGCCTGCCCATCGCCCTGCACCACGGCTCGCTCGCCGCCGAGCAGCGCCGCAAGGTGGAGGCCGCCATGGCCCGGGGCGAGCTGCGGGCCGTGGTCTGCACCTCCACCCTCGACCTCGGCATCGACTGGGGCGACGTGGACCTGGTGATCCAGCTGGCCTCCCCCAAGGGCGCCTCGCGGATGGTGCAGCGCATCGGCCGCGCCAACCACCGGATGGACGAGCCGTCGCGGGATCTGTTCGTCCCCGCCAACCGCTTCGAGATGCTGGAGTGCCAGGCCGCCCGCGAGGCCATCGCCCAGAACACCCTGGACGGCGACCTGCCCCGGATCGGCGCCCTGGACGTGCTGGCCCAGCACGTCATGGGCTGCGCCTGTTCCGAGCCCTTCGACATGCTGGCCCTCTACGACGAGGTGCGCTCGGCCGGCCCGTACCGGGATCTTGCCTGGGAGGACTTCGAGCAGGTGGTCGATTTCGTCTCCACCGGCGGCTATGCGCTGAGGACCTATGACCGCTTCCGCCGGATCGTGAAGGGCCCAGGAGCGGAAGGAGGGGACGGCCTCTGGCGCGTGCGCAACGCCCAGACCGCCCAGCGCCATCGGCTGAACGTCGGCGCCATCGTCTCGCCCGCCATGCTCTCGGTGCGCATCGCCGGCCGCAGAGGCGGCGTCGGGCGCAAAGTCGGCGAGGTCGAGGAGGGCATGCTGGAGATGCTCGATCCCGGCGACACCTTCGTCTTCGCCGGCCAGGTCTGGCGGCTGATGGGGGTGACCAACCTCGACGTCCTGGTCACGCCCGCCAACGACAGGGACCCGAAGATGCCCTCCTGGGGCGGCTCGAAGTTCGCGCTCTCCACCTTCCTCGCCAGGCGCGTGCGCCAGCTGATGTTCGACGAGAGTCACTGGGCGGTGCTGCCGCTCGACGTGCGCGAATGGCTGGAGGCGCAGCGCGACCGCTCGCGGATCGTGGCTGAAGACGAGATGCTGCTGGAGACCTTCCCGCGGGGGAAGCGCAACTTCCTGGTCTGCTATCCCTTCGAGGGACGGCTGGCGCACACCACGCTGGCCATGCTGCTGACGCGCCGGCTGGAGCGGGCGGGCGTCGGGCCGCTGGGGTTCGTCTGCAACGACTACGCGATGGCGGTCTGGGCGCTGAAGCCGCTCGACGGGCTGGATTTCGACCGGCTGTTCGATCAGGACATGCTGGGCGACGACCTCGAGGCCTGGCTGGCGGAGAGCTTCATGATGAAGCGGGCGTTCAAGGGCTGCGCGATCATCGCCGGCCTGATCGAGCGCCGCTTCCCCGGCGAGCAGCAGAAGAGCGGCCGCCAGATCACCTTCTCCACCGACCTGATCTACGACGTGCTGCGCCGCCACCAGCCGGACCACCTGCTGCTGCGCTGCGCGCGGGCGGATGCGGCGAGCGGCCTCATCGACGTGGCGCGCCTGGCGCAGATGCTGGCGCGCATCCGCGGCCGGATCCGGCATGCGCCCCTGGACCACCTGTCGCCCTTCTCGGTGCCGATCCTGCTGGAGATCGGCAAGGAGCGGTCGCCGGGCCTGGCGGGCGAGGTCATCCTGGCCGAGGCGGAAGACGACCTGATCGCAGAGGCTTTGACGACGTGAACGCCGAGAACTTGCAGGTCGTGGCGGAGCGCTTCGTTTACGACTTCGCCATCGGCGCGGGCGGGGCGCTGCGCACGCCGGTGGCAGGCGCCGAGGCGCACCTGCGGGCCTCGGGCGCGCTGTGGCTGCAGGCCGAGGCCTGCCTGGTCGTCGCCGACCTTCACCTGGAGAAGGGCTCGTCCTACGCCGCCCGCGGCCAGATGCTGCCGCCATACGACACCCGCGAGACCCTCGGCCGGCTGGAGGCCGAGATCGCCGCGCTGTCGCCCCGCATGGTCGTCCTGCTGGGCGACACCTTCCACGACAGAGGGTCGGAGGACCGCCTCGACGCGGCCGACGCCGGCCGCATCGCCGCGCTCGCCCGCGGCCGCACCCTGGTCTGGGTGATCGGCAACCACGACGCCGACGGCCCGCGCGCGCTGCCGGGCGAGACCGCCGGGGAACTGGAGCTGGCCGGCCTGACCCTGCGTCACGAGCCCCGCGCCGGGCGCCAGCCGGGGGAGGTCTGCGGCCACCTGCATCCCGCCGCCAAGGTCAGGAGCGCCCGCGGCGCGGTGCGCCGGCGCTGCTTCGCCACCGACGCCGAGCGGCTGATCCTGCCGGCCTTCGGCGCCTACGCCGGCGGGCTCAACGTCCGCGACGCCGCCTTCTCCGGCCTCTTCGCCCGGCCGCTGCTGGCCGGCGCGCTTGGCCACGGCCGCGTCCACGCCGTCGGCTGGCGCTCGCTGGCCGCGGACTAGCTCCGGATCGCCTGGTCCAGCGCCACGGCCAGCGAGACGCAGGCCGCTGCGGTCACCGCCGTCGACAGCCGCGGGAAGCGCGACGCCGGGTTGGGCGCCGCATGGTCGGAGAGCCACTGCAGCATGAAGGCCGCCAGATAGGCCGTCAGGATCCAGGCCAGATCGAGCCGCCAGCGCGCCAGCAGCAGGGCCCAGGCGACCATGGCGAAGCCCAGCGCGCCGACGAGCCGCAGGCGGCGCGGCGCGCGGCGCCCGCTCTCCAACCCCCAGCGCACGCCCGCCAGGAAGGAAAGCACCACCGCCGACCAGGTGAGCAGCACCGTCACCGCCTCGCGCGCCGCCGCCGGCGGGCCGTAGCCATAGACCCCGGCCGCCACCGGAAACGGCAGCAGCGCAAACACCGCCATCGCCCACAGAGAGATCGGCGCGGCCTCGCGCGCCTGCGGCTTGGCGACGGCCGCAGCCCGTTCGTCGGTCACCAAGCGATCCCCCCCGCGATGTCGGCGCAGTCGACGGCCAAGCTAGCGCCGGAACCGCCGGCGACCAAGCGCGACCGCGGTCAACGGGTGAACACCGCCAGCCGCTGGGCCGTGCGGGCGTCCAGCCGGCCGGTGGCGGGCAGGTGGTGGTCGCGCTGGTAGGCGGCCACAGCCAGCCTCAGCCGCGGCGACGGCGCGCCGGTCGCGCGCCCGTTGAAATACCCCAGCCGGCCAAGGATCCGCTGGGCCGCCACCAGGCTCACCGCCGGCGGGGGCGGCGCGGCCGGCGCCGCTGCGAGCACGCCTGCGTTCCGCGGCGCATAGGCGGCGATGGTCCGGTCGGCCGCCGCGCGCTGCGCCGGCGAAAGCTGGCGTTGCAGCGCAATCGCGTTGGCGCGGGCCTGGGCGTCGCCGCCGGCCGCTGCGATGGCGAACCAGGCGTAGGCCTGGGCCGGATCGTGCGCCGCCCCGCTACCCGCCTGGTAGAGGAGTCCCAGGTTGTACTGGGAATCGACGATGCCCCGCTCCGCGGCCGCCTTGAACCAGCGCGCCGCGCTGGTCAGGTCCTGCGGCCCGCCTTCGCCGCGGAAGGCGAACAGCGCCAGGTTATGCATGGCCGCCGCGTCGCCGCCTTCGGCCGCCTTGCCGGTCCAGCGGCGCGCCTCGGCCAGGTTCTGCTTCACGCCGCGCCCGCCGGTCTCGTAGAGCTTGCCCAGGTAGAACTGCGCCGGCGGATGGCCCGCTTCGGCGATGGCCTTCAGCCTGGCGAGCGCGCCGGGCTCGCCGGCCTCGATGCCGCGCGAGGCGCTGGCGAAGGCGGTGGCCAGTGCGTCGGCCAGCTGCGCCGGCGGCCGGCCCTCGCCCGCAACAGCGGTGATCGGGCCCAACGCCTGCGGCGCCAGGGCGACGGCGGCGCGCGGCGCCTGGGCGTCGTCGCTCGCCTGGGCGTCCGCGGCGGCTGGACGCGAGGGCGGGCCCTGCATCAGCACCACTCCCGCCGCGCCGACGCTCAGGAAGGCCGCGCCGCCGGCCACCATGATCGCGGTCTGCAGGGTCGAGCTCGGGCCGCGGCGCGGGCGCAGGCCGAAGAGCGCGCCCGAGGACCAGCTGGGCTTCGGCTTGGCCGGCGCACGCTGGGGCGCCTCGACCGGCGCGGCGGCCCGCGCGGCGGCCCGCGCCTGCTCGATCACCTCGCGGGTGGAGAGCTCCGGCTTGACCTCGGCGTCGGCCGGCGGCTCGGGCTGGTCGAGGCCGAAGAGGTCGTCCTCCGGCTCCGGGATCGGCGCGAAGTCCCCGGCGCTCTCGAGCCCCGCCGGCGAGAACGTCGGCCGGGGCCTCGCGGCCTCGGTCAGGTCGAGCTCGTCGTCCTCCTCGGCGTCCTCGGCGCGCAGGAAGAGCTCCGGCCCGAACGCCGCGGCCGAGGGAGGCGCCGGCGCGGAGGGTGGCGCCATGTGGGCGTCGCTCAGCCGCTGCTCGAGACGCGCGCGGGCCTCCTCGAGGAGCTGGGCCGTGCGCTCCTCGCTCTCGCGGAACCGGTCGGCGAGCTCCTGGCTCGCGCGGGCCTGGCTCTCGGCCATGCGCTCGGTGACCCGGCTCACCTGTTCGCCGACGTCGTCGATCGCTTCGGCCGCGCGGCGCTCGGAGACCAGCAGCCGATCGCCCAGCTTGTCGGTCACCCGGTCGAGCTCGGTGCTGAACCGCTCCAGCGCCTCGGCCTGGGTCTGCTCGGTGCGCCCGGCCCGGGCCTCCATCGCCTCGGCGACGCGGGCCATCTCCCCGCCGACCTGGGCGATGGCCGCGGCGTTGCGGTCCTCGGAGCTCTGCAGCCGACCGTTCAGGGTGTCGGCCATGGTGAGCACGTCGCGGCCCATCTGCTGGATGGCCTGGGCGGAGCGCCGCTCGGCGGCCTCCACCTCGTGGGCAAGCTCGTCGAAGCGGCGGTCGATACGCCCGGCGTCGACGTCCTTCAGCCGCTCGGCCACCTGGATGCGCGCGGTCTCCACCTGCTCGGTGAGCGCCTGGGCGAGGGCCTCGAAGCGCGGGTCCTGCGCGCCGTGGCCGCCTTCGACGGTCCTCAGGCGCCGGTCCAGCGCCGCCAGCGAGCGGCGCAGCATGTCCAGCGCCTCGCCCGTGTGGCCCTCCGCCTGCGCCAGCCGCTGGCCCAGCCGCTGCACGATCTCCTCGATGATCGGAGCGGGATCCGTCGCGGGCCTGGCCTCCGCCCGCGCCAGCCGCGCGTCCAGGTCGTAGAGCTGGCCGGCCGTGCGGGTCACCGATTGTTCGATGACCCTGAGCGCCTCGGTGGAGCGCGGGCCCGCAGCCTCGCTCTCCATCCGCCGCAGGCGTTCGACGAGCCTGGCCTGCTCGCCGCCGACGCGATCGACCGCGCTCTCGAAACGCGCCGCGACCGCCAGGTTCTCCCGCTCGGTGGACTCGATCCGCGCGAGCGCCTGGCGCACCGAATGCTCGACCCCGGAGATCGCCAGCCCGGTGCGCGTCTCCGACGCCTCCAGCCGGTCGGTCAGGCGGTCCAGCGCATGGGCGATGCGGGCCACCTCGTCGGAGCGCGGCGCCGGGCTCTGCGCGATCAGCCGCGGCCGCGGCGGCTCGCCGAGCAGGCGCGGCGGTTCCGGCGCGGGCAGCGCGGCCTCGGCCGCCTGAGCCGCCTCGTCTTCCAGGATCACGCGATTGAGCCACTCGCCAAGCGTCATGCCCGAACGACGGGCATGGTCCTTGGCGACCTCACGAGCCTTGGGGTTTATCCCCTTAACGCTCCAGGGCGCCCCCGCCACCATCGAATCGATCTCCCGTAGGATGACGAGGCTACCCATCGATTCCTGGGGTGTAAACGCGACCTTAACACCACATGTAGGGGGTAAGCCTTTGTCCTGTGGATGTTCCGCCCGCGGAGCGCCCGCCGGGCTTCTGCCGGCGGCGCGCCTGGGCTAGCGGTCGCGGATGGGGCTCACCCTCACCCTTTGGCTCGCCGCCGGCTTGGCGGGCCTGGCCGTCTTCGCCGGCTGGCGCGGCGCCCGGCCCCCCGACCTGCGCCGCGGCCCGCGGCTGGTCCCCTGGCGGATGCTGATGACGCTCGCGGCGCTGGCCGCGCTCGTCTTCGTCGTTCACCT
>JAQGIJ010000532.1 GCA_028291285.1 Phenylobacterium sp.
GTCGAGCAGGCGCCCGCGCCGGGCCTCCAGGGCGCGGATCTCCTCCAGGGCCAGCAGCCGTTCCAGATCGGTCATGTCTCTTCCTCCCTCGCGATCGCCTGGAGAGTATCGCCCGCACAGGGTTCAGGCTGGATAGAGTTCCGTCCGGCGCGTCGGGCCCTTGGGCGGCCGGCGTGGACTGGCATCAATCGGCGGCGTTCGCCCATTGGTGCGCCGTGGCCGCCGCGGCTAGCCTCTGCCGGCGTCAGGCGAAGGCGCGGCGGGCCGGTCCCGCGCGAACAGGCAGGGCAGCGACATGACCGTGGACGACCTCCTGGCCTACGAGGCCATCCGGCGCACGATCCACGCCTACAACCTGTCCGGCGACCGCGGGCGGCTGGCGGACCTCGCCGCCACCTTCTGCGAGAACGGCGAGCTGCACACGCCGCACGGCGGCTACACGGGGCGCGCGGCCATCGCCCAGGGCCTGCAGCGCGGCGGCGATCCGCAATCGGTCCAGCCGAAGTTCGTGCGCCACAACCTGACCACCTCGCGCATCGACCTGACGGGCCCGCGTAGCGCCGAGGGCCGGCACTATTTCGTCGTTCTCACCGAGATCGGGGTGGACCGCGCCGGCGTCTACAAGGACGTCTACGAGAAGGTGGGCGAGGACTGGCTGATCCGCCGGCGCGACGTGCGGCTGGACTATGTCGCCGAGAACACCCGCATGCTCAGACCTCCCGCCGCTGCAGACGCCGGCGCCTGACGCTTCGGGCGCAGCGCCGGGACGACACCGCCCGCTAGGCCGGGCGCTCGCGGCTCTCGCGCACCACGAACCAGGTGAGCAGCCCGGCCCCGCCGAGCGCCTGGATGATCGCGTGCAGCCCCGCCCCGGAGAGGCCCTGCCACATCATCAGCGGCGGCAGCAGGGGCAGCAGCGCCACCGAGCTGACCAGGTTGGCGGTGACCGACAGTCCGGGGCGGCCGAGCGCGACCAGCGCGGAACTGGCCGGCGGTCCGACGAGCAGGATGGCGCGGGCGGCGGCCAGCAGGAACATCACGTCTCCGGCCTGGCGAAAGGCCTGGCCGCCGATCAGGGCGGCGAGCGGGTGGGCGGCCAGCGCGATGATCGCCAGGGCGGGCACGGCGACCGCCAGCGCCACGGCCACCGAGCGCACCAGGGCCTCGCGGATCGGCCGCCCCCGTCCGCCGCCGGCCACCAGGCGCGCGAATTCGGCATAGGCCGCCTGGCCCAGGAGCTGCGCCGGCTGGGAGATGATGGCGGTCGCCCGCTGCGCCACCGCATAGAGCCCCGCCGCGGTCGGCCCGAGGATCCAGCCGACGGCGAGCGGCGTGATCCGCGGGGCGAGGTCGCTCAAGGTCAGGTCCGCGTTCGCCGCGATCATGAAGCGCCAGATGCCGGGGTTCTCGGCCACCGCGCCGCGGGCAGAGCCCAGCAGCCGCCGGCCCTTCAGCCGGCTGCGGGCCACGGCGAGCCCCAGCGCCCACATCGAGGCCCACTCGGCGAGCGCGGCGACCAGCCAGACGATCAGGAAGCCGCGCAGGCCCCCGCCGAAGACCGCCAGCAGCGCGGCGCCCAGCAGCCGCAGGACCGGCGAGACCAGCACGTGGGCGCCCAGCAGGTCGAAGCGGCCGACGAGTTGCAGGTATCCGGCCGGCGTCGCCCGGATCGTCGCCAGCACGGCCAGGCTGTAAGGCAGGGCGAACGCCACCGCGGTGGGCGACCAGCCGAGCCGCGGGCCTAGCCACGGCCCCAGCACCGCGGCGGTGACCACGGAGCATAGTCCCCCCGCCGCCTCCACCAGGGCGGCGAACCTCAGCAGCCGGAGCAGCCGGGACTCGTCGTCGTCCTCCAGCGCCCGCGCGCCATAGCGGACGACCGCGTGCCAGCCCGGGAACTCGATGATGCCGCCCACCGTGATCGCGAAGGTGTGGACCAGGACCAGGACGCCGTAGTCCCGCGGCCCGAGCGCGCGCACGGCGATCAGCATGTAGACGAGGCTGATGACCCCGGCCCCGGCCTTGCCGCTCACCAGCCGGCCGAGGTTGCGGTAGATCCGGCGCACCGCGCCCAGCGCCGCGGTCCGGCCTTCGGCGGAGTCGGAAACGGCGGCAGACCGACCGCGCCGCGGAGGCCAGGCGAAAACACGGCGCACGGGCGAAGCGCTCCAGGTCAGGCTGCGGTTGTCGCCGCGTGTCGCCCATGCGGGCGGCCGCGTCGGATCAGGTGGCGGGCTTTCGTGAACGGGTTCATAGCGCCATAAGGGCGTTTTCCACCAAAACCTGAGGCTTCGCCAGCTTGACTGATTTGGTCCCCTGCCCGCACCGGATCGGCCTGTGAACCCAGATCGGCCTGTAAGCCACCTGCCATCTCCGACAGAGCAGACGCGCGCGGCGAGCCGAGGACGGATCGCGCTGATCCTGCATAAGTTCAGCCGCGGCGGGAGCGACCGGGTGGCCGCCCACCTCGCCCGCGGCTTCACAGCCGTCGGCTTCGAGGTCGAGCTGGTGGTGTTCTGCCGCGGCGGAGAAGTCGAGGGCGTGCTGGCCGACGTGCTGGGGCCCGACGTCCCGGTGCGCTATCTCGGCAAA